>CAJKJS010000522.1 GCA_905200265.1 uncultured Oscillospiraceae bacterium | reverse complement strand
GCGCACGCGGGGATCGACCACCGCATACAGGATGTCCGAAATCAGGTTACCGGCCAAAGTCAAAATGGCCAGGAAGGTCATATAGAACATGGAGAACGGAATATCCCCGATGCGCATCGCTTCATACGAAACGTACCCGATACCGGGAATCGAAAACAGGGTTTCCGTAATCAGAGCACCGGAGAACAGCCCCGGCAGCGAACCACCTACAATCGTAACCAGCGGAATGAGAGTATTGCGGAATGCGTGGTGATAAATAACTTTCCGTTCACTCAGGCCTTTGGCACGTGCCGTACGGATGTAATCCGAATTGAGCACTTCCAGCATATTGGTACGGGTATACCGCATCAGCGAACCGACCGATACAATCACCAGTGTCAGAATTGGCAGCACGAGGTGGTTGGCCATATCGAGCAGCTGACCCCATGCATCCAGATTTTTAAAGTCACGCCCCACAAGACCCGCCAGGTCGAACCAGCCCAGCTGAACCGAGAAAAACAGTTTGAGCAGCGTAGCAAAGAAGAAAGTCGGCAGCGAAATACCTACCAGTGCTCCAGCCGTAATCACATAATCCGTGCGGGAATACTGTTTCGTCGCCGCAATGACACCCAAAGGAATCGCAATGATCAGTTCGAGAATAAAGGCGATGCCGCCCATAATGAACGAAACCCAGATGACTTCCTGGAACTTCTGCGTAACAGGCACAACATACTTCCAGCTGTCGCCAAAGTTGCCCTGCAGTGCTCCGCCCAACCAGGTAATGAACCCGGGCACAATCCCCTGATCCAAACCATACGAAGCATTCAGCTGAGCCATCCATTCATCGAAGGATTTGGCGCCTGCACCTTGGGAGAGCTGCATAGCCATACTTTCGACAAAAGACGCAGGCAAACTGCGCATGAGTACATAAATGACAAAAGAAACGAAAAAGAGAATAACAATTGACAGAAGCAGTCTTTTTATGATGAACTTCCGCAAAAAAATCCCTCCTGTTCATAATATTTCCCATGGCATG
>CAJKJS010000521.1 GCA_905200265.1 uncultured Oscillospiraceae bacterium | reverse complement strand
TGGAATCATATGCACGAATAATCATTTCGATCGATTCCACTTCTTCAATCTTGTTTTCTTCCAATGTAGAATCCGACCAGGAAATACCATCAAATGTGCATGCACCCGGTGCCAGTTCCATAGCATAGTACGGATCAGCCATATAGCCATTGACAGATGTTTCCTCTGTCGTAAACATCAAGGTACGGTCCGTCTTATTTTCCATGTAAACTTTGACCGTGTATCCCCAGATATCGTCGTATTCCGTGCCCAAAATAACAACCTTTGCGGTATCGTTATCGACTACCACCGTATCGGTAGATTCGGGCTCGCGTTCATATTTTACAGCTTTATCTTCCCCATAAGGGTACACATGTACGGATTCTTCAGCCACAGGATCAGCGCTCCAGTCATCCGTATCATACACCCGGAACGAAAGGCCCACATCCGTAAAATTGCCGATGTCATAATCTTCTAAAATCGAGTCCATAAACGAAATTTCGTCATTGGCCTTTTTCCCCGGTGCAACTTCCGTTGCCAATACACCGTAGCACTGCACTCCGTTTACTGTGGCCGTATCGACACTGTACATATAAGTCACATCGTCCGACTTGTTTTCCAGTTCCACCGTCAGCGTATAGCCCCAAATATCATCGTATTCCAACCCTGTGATAACAATGGAGCAGGCATCGTTATCTACAGCTGTGACCGGTTCGAAACTGACCGGCCCGCTTTGCTGGGTATCATCGGGCTTTTGCGTCAGCGGCGACTCCTCTTCGCTGCTTTCGGAAGCACTTTCTGTGGCACTCTCCGTGGTGCTTTCGGTCGTCTGGCTACTTTCATTATTCGCCCCAGAACCAGCTCCACCTTGATTTTCAGTTTCTTCCCCGCTGCAGGCCGCCGTACTCAGCGCCATAAAGCAGCACAGGAAAAAAGCTAAGATCTTTTTCATTTTGAACCCTCCAAGATTTTTTAAAACGCCGCATTTTGTTTATTATATCACGGAAATAAAGCGAAATCTATATGTTTCTTTTCTA
>CAJKJS010000520.1 GCA_905200265.1 uncultured Oscillospiraceae bacterium | reverse complement strand
CAAATTGAAAGGAAGATATTCGTGCGTATTACCGTACTCGACGGTTATGAAGCGAACCCGGGGGACATCTCTTGGGAGCCCCTCATGCAGCTAGGCGAAACGACCATTTATGACGAAACCCCACCCGATCAGGTGATAGCCCGTTTGAAGGGTCAAGATGTGTTAGTGCTCAACCGCATTCGTGTGGATGAAGCACTGCTTTCCCAGTTGCCGGATTTAAAAATGATTACCACCCTTGCTACCGGATATAACCAAATCGACCTGGCGGCTACGTCAGCCCGGGGGATTCCGGTGTGCAATGTACCAGCCTATTGCACAGAGGCAGTATCTCAATTTACATGGGCTCTCATTTTGGAAATGGCTAACCATGTAGGGGCCCACAGCCAACTGGTTCACCAGGGGCAGTACGAACAGAGCCGCGATGCCGTTTACTCCACACTTCCCTTTTTAGAGTTGACCGGGTTAAAATTGGGTATTTTCGGATACGGTGAAATCGGCCAGAGAGTCGCCGAACTAGGCCTTGCCTTTGGCATGCAGGTACTGTTACACAGTCGCACCCAAAAACCGGCCCCCCATGGATGCCGCTGGGTGGATGAAGAAACGCTGTTCCGGGAAAGCGATATTCTGTCTTTGCACTGTCCTCTTACGGAGGAAACCCGCGGTTTTGTCAACCGCGAACGGCTGGCTCTGATGAAACCGGGGGCCAGGCTTATCAATGTAGCGCGAGGCGGCGTATGGGACGAACAGGCCGTAGCGGATGCCCTGCATAGCGGCCATTTGGGGGCGGTAGCAGCCGATGTATTAACCCAGGAGCCTCCCCAACCGGGTCATCCTCTGCTCACAGCACCCCGATGTTTCCTTACCCCGCACATTGCCTGGGCTTCCCGCAAAGCCCGCCAGCGTGTTATTGAAAAAGCTGCCGGGAATATTGCCGGGTGGTTTTCCGGCCATCCACAGCATGTGGTCAATGGTGTTACGCCCTCTATCCGTTGAAAATCCGTCCCCCTGCCTAAATCAGGGGGACTTTTTCTAAAGTATAAAGTCAATCAAAAAGCAGAAAA
>CAJKJS010000519.1 GCA_905200265.1 uncultured Oscillospiraceae bacterium | reverse complement strand
AAAAAAGCACCCGAAGAATCGTTCGGGTGCTTTCGTTACAATTTTAATTTTCTGTCTCTGTTGGGGAAGCCGGGCTGCCCACTGCCAAAGCGCGGCGGCGCCATGGACCAAACCGGAACATGAGAGCCGACAACGTCGCCCCTATGGTCCAGGAAATCAGCAGCGAAATGAACAAACAGTCAGCCGAATGCAGCCAGTTTGCCAATCCGTATGCCAGCGGCACCCGGATCACGACAGTGGTAATCAGGGAGATAAACATAGGCGTCAGCGTATCCCCTGCCCCGTTCATAATACCGTTAAAAACCTGGCTGACAGCCATCATTAAATACCCAAACGCCAGGATCTGCAGCATGTGGGTACCCATGTCAATGACTTCTTGGGTTTTGGTAAACATACCGATTAAATACGGACCCGCCAGCAGGATAATCGACACCAAAATAATGGCCGTGCTACAGGCCAAAATCAGACCGTCCCGCATACCTTTTTCCACCCGGTCAATACGCCGGGCTCCGATATTCTGTCCGGTATACGTGGTCATGGCGGTACCGTATGTAAAGTTGGGCATCATGGCAAAGGCATCCACACGCATAACAACCGTGCAGCACGCGATCACATTGGTACCAAAACTGTTTGTAAGCGACTGTACCACCAGCGCCGCCATGGAGAAAATCGCCTGGCTGGCGCCACTGGGCAGGCCCAGACGGATCAGCCGCCATGTATACGCTACACTTGGTTTTAAATATTGCCGGTGGATGGTCACCACGTGTTTCATCCTCATGAGCCGGATCATACACAGGGCTGCCGAAACAAATTGGGCAATGACAGTGGCCAGCGCTACCCCCACCACTTTCATATTAAAGGAAATGACAAACAGAAGATCCAGCCCAATATTCAGCAAACATGCCACAATCAGGAACACAACCGGCATCACCGAATCGCCCAGTCCCCGCAGCACGCCGGCCATAATGTTATAAAACGAGCACCCAAGAATCCCCAAAAAGAAGATGATTAGGTAATCGCAAGCCATACCGTGAACATCTTCGGGCGTATTTAATAGCCGCATCAGCGG
>CAJKJS010000518.1 GCA_905200265.1 uncultured Oscillospiraceae bacterium | reverse complement strand
CGGCCACGGATGGCGCTATGCTGGTAACCGCTGATGATGCAGCACTGTTTATGGACTTTCGCTATGCGGAGGCAGCTCGCCGTGTGGTAACGGTGTGCCCGGTGATTGAGTTTTCTGCGATCTCCCAGGCTGTGATTCCGTGGCTGAAGGAACACGGGATCAAAAAACTGCATACGGAAACCGAAAGCTTCACGCTGGAAGAGTTTTCGCACTATAACAAGATTATGCAGCAAGTAAATGGCCAGGCGCTGCCCGACCGGCTGCTGGATAACTGTTTGCGGGAAATTCGCATGATTAAAACGCCCGAAGAAGTAGCGTCCATCGAAAAGGCGCAGAAAATTACGGAAGAAGCGTTTGATTATGCATGCAGCCTGATTCAACCGGGTAAAACCGAACAGGAAATTGCAGTAGAGATCGAATTCTTCATGCGCCGTAAAGGGGCCGAAAAAGTGTCTTTCGACCTGATCGTGGTTTCTGGTGCCAATGGGTCGCTGTGCCATGGCGTTCCTTCGGGCAAAGTGATCGAAGAAGGCGATTTTGTCACCATGGATACCGGCTGTGTAGTGGACGGCTATATGTCGGATATGACCCGTACAGTGGCGGTAGGACATGTGAGCGATGAACAGCGCCGTGTATATGAAACGGTGCTGGCGGCCCAGCAGGCGGCTATTGCAGCGGTACGGCCCGGTGTGCGGTGCAGCGACGTGGACAAAGCAGCCCGGGATATTATCGAAAAAGATTACCCCGGTACGTTTGGTCATTCCACTGGCCACGGCGTAGGGGTACAGATTCACGAATATCCCCGCTTTTCGAAGAGCGATGCTACCTTGGCCCGGCCCGGCATGGTCGTGACGGTGGAACCCGGTATCTATCTGGAAGGGAAATTCGGCGTTCGCATTGAAGATATGGTGCTTGTCACGGAAGACGGCTGCCGCGACCTGACTCATTCTCCCAAAGAACTGATCATCCTGTAAAGAGCGCATCTTTTACGGGAATTTTGGGATTCTTCAAGATTTCATGGAATAAGTCTTGAAAAAATCTCGAAAATATTATAAACTAAATTGTACAAATTTTGATTTGGAGGCTTCA
>CAJKJS010000517.1 GCA_905200265.1 uncultured Oscillospiraceae bacterium | reverse complement strand
AGCTGGCGTTGCCCGGTATTTTGGTGGCCGTTATTGGCTATTTACTTGGTAGCCTGAGTTTTTCCATTATTTTTACGAAGGTTTTCATTTCAAAGGATATCCGTTCATTTGGTAGCGGTAATGCAGGGGCTACGAATGTGTTGCGGTCAGTAGGGAAAAGGGCGGCGGCTCTTACCTTCCTGTTTGATTTTTTGAAATGTGTGCTGGCAGTTGTGATTGGAAAAGCCATTATCGGTTATTTTGCGGGTGTTTATGATTTGTCGCCATTGGTAGAACAGTACGGAGCGTTTGCGGCCGGTTTTGGTTGTTTGCTTGGTCATGTATACCCCATTTACTTCCATTTTCAGGGAGGAAAAGGGGTGGTAACCAGTGCAGCTATGATGGCCATTATCGATTGGCGTGTGTTCGTGCTGGTGCTGCTGGGGTTCATTATTACGTTTGCGATTTCCCGTATTGTATCGCTCAGTTCCATGGTAGGGGCGGTGGTGTATCCCATTGCCACTTTTCTGATTACATATTTCTGCGATTATCAAAATCAGTTCTTGTCTCGTGTGGAGCAGGCTGATCTTGCTTATGTGATTACCTGCACCATTCTGTCGTTTATGATTGGTGCCATTGTTATCTTTTTGCACCGGGCGAATATTGTCCGGCTTATCCATGGAGAAGAGAAAAAACTGGTTCCCAAAAAACACGAAGCATAAAGAAAATAGGCCCCATCCTTTACGGATAGGGCCTATTTTTCATCATAAAGAGTAAATCCGCCGTTTTTTGGGAAAAAGAAAAAGGAACCTTCAAAAAAGGTTCCTTCTACTTTTTCGGGTCATTATGCGCGCGTTACTTTACCGGAACGCAGGCAACGGGTGCAGGCGTAGATATGCTTGGGCGTACCATTCACCATGACCTTGACGCGACGGATGTTGGGCTTCCAGGTTCTGTTGGTACGTCTGTGAGAATGGGACTGACGGATACCGAAAACCATAGCCTTGCCGCAGATTTCACACTTTGCCATGTCTGCACCTCCTTTAAAAGGGCATTTCAGAATTGCAACAGGATTATTTTATCAGAAGGATTGGAAAAAAGCAACCCTTTTTTTACGATTC
>CAJKJS010000516.1 GCA_905200265.1 uncultured Oscillospiraceae bacterium | reverse complement strand
ATAAGGAAGGGAAAAGCGCTTGCTTTTCCTATCATAGCACAACGAAAGGAAAAATGCCATGTGTAAACGGATAAAAGGATGGATCTGCCTGCTTCTGACGGTTTGCCTGTTGGGCTCTATGGCCCAGCCAGTGGTCCAAGCGGCATCCTTCAATGTGGATTTCGATACGTACTGCGAAGCTTTGCTACTCGTGAACCAGGATACTGGTGTGGTTGTGTATGAGAAAAATGCCGACGAACGATTGGAACCGGCATCGCTGACGAAGATCATGACATACCTGGTGGTATGTAAGCATGTGGAAGATCTGAAAAACACCAAAACCACGGTGAGCCAGGACGCGATTACCCAGCTGCTGGGAACGGGCAGTTCCGTTTCTGGTGTCATTGCAGGGGAAGAGCTGACCATATATGAACTATTAAACCTGATGATGGTCCCCAGTGGTAACGACGCCGCTTTGGTGCTGGCCGAGTACGTAGGGGGCGGCGATGTACAAAAGTTCGTGGATATGATGAACGAAGAAGCCGAGGCTCTGGGGTGCCAAGATACCCATTTTATGAACCCCCACGGTTTGCACGATGACCAACATTATACCACCGCAAGGGACATGTACCTCATCACCCAGGAAGCCATGAAACAGCCGTATTTCATGGATATTACTAACCAGCTGTATTACACCCTGCGGGCTACCAACAAATCGGAAGAACCCCGCACGGTCTATACTACGAACCGCATGCTGAACCAGAATGCCGACGGTGGACAATATTATTACCGGTATTGCCGCGGGATTAAGACCGGTTCCCATGACGAGGCGGGCTATTGCGTGATTACTACCGCCGTACGGGAAGATTTGGGATACAGTTACCTGTGTGTAGCGATGAACTGCCCGGAATATACGGAAAGCGGTGAAACCAATGTACACGGGGAAATGATTGATTCCAAAAACCTGTATGAGTGGGCCTTTAATAATTTGTCGCTCAAGAGTGTGATGGAAGCAGGCAGCATTGTAGGGGAAGTCGGACTGGAATATGCATGGGATAAAGATACCGTGCAGGTACAGGCCGCCGACAGTTTTTCCACCATTTTGCCCGACTCGGTGGATTCCG
>CAJKJS010000515.1 GCA_905200265.1 uncultured Oscillospiraceae bacterium | reverse complement strand
CCGGTTCTCCCATTACCTCGCGAAAGCGCTTGCCCAGTTGATGCTCACTGACAAAACAGGCCGCAGCTACATCCGGTAGGGCAAAGGGATCGGACAGATGGCGGTTGATAAACGCCAGGGCATCGCTCACCGCTTTGGGTAGGGCCGGTGTGGGACGGATACCCCGGGCTCTGTAAAGACGGCGCACCTGCAAAAGCAGGTCCGGCAGGACAATGGCCGATTCGGTCTCCTGTTCTTTAGGGGGCAAAGAGGCACAGGCAATCAAACTGTCAAAATACGGTACAAGGGCTGTTTCGCTGACGGGCGTATAGACGACTTGTCCGCCGTTTTCCCGGTACAGAAACGGCTGCAATAAAAAATCCCGATATGCGGGGGGAAGCTCCTCTCCGGCAAACTGGATGACATATCGCTCATAGGGACCCTCGGCCAGCAGCCGAATGCCATGCAGGACGGCAGGTGCCATTAAAAGTAGGGTGTGGGGCGCTAATTCATAGGTGACGCCCTCTACCATATAACGGACCTCGCCAGAGAGAAAATAATACAGCTCAAAAAAACTGTGACAGTGCACTTCATAAGGGTCGTGTTTATACGTACCAAACTTATGCGAAGCGCTGAGAGTGCGGAAAAGAAATTGTTCCATATGAGAAGAAAGAGTTGTGCCCAGAAAAATCACCGCTTTCGCAATCTGTTTCCTTTATTTTATAAAAAAAGGTCGTGATTTGCAATAAAAATGTTCCAATACGCAATGGAACAATGGGCGAAATCTGCTATACTGAAGGAAAAGAAAGCCCCGGGGTTAAATCCGGGATGGAAAAGCGAATCTGGGAGGCATTACGTATGATGAAACTGGGTGCGCAACTTTACACGCTGCGCAATTATCTGCAAAATGAAAAAGACTTTGCTTTCTGTATGAAGGAAGTAGCAGCCATGGGATACAAAACCGTACAGATTTCCGGTGCAGGTCCCCTTTCGGCCAAGTTCATGCGGGAGGTATGTGACGAAAACGGGCTTTCCATTGTTCTAACACATATCGACGGCGAAAAACTATTGCGCCACACGGATGAAGTGATTCGGGATCACGAAATTTTGGGGTGCGATTATATC
>CAJKJS010000514.1 GCA_905200265.1 uncultured Oscillospiraceae bacterium | reverse complement strand
TATAAAAGGCACAGCTCAGGCACAATAGTAATTCCAGGCAAATGGAAAAACCCTGAAAATTCTGGTAACACAAGGAAATGATGGCCCAAACGACCATCAGCCCACCCATAATCCGGTTTTCCGGGCCATCGAAAGCCCGACGGCGGCGATGATGGCTAAAAAGAACACTAATACCTTCCAGTACAATTACGCAAATCGTCACATAGTACGGCATAAAGAGCGAAATGGTCAAAATGGAAGCAAATGCGGTTTGAAAAGACACATCTTCCCGGGATGGCATTTTTTTCAGCCGCAGGGAAAAGCGTTTTACCAATCCTTTTTCCTCCTTTTCCATAAAAATATCGTCACAGCCGTCCATACGACCGTGACGATATTATATCATGAATCAAACAAAAGGGCTACCCTCTTTTCATAAGCCCCTAGCCGGTTCACTCTTCCGGTTCGCATGTGCGGGCTTTTTCAAAGAAGGTTAGCAGGTCATGATAAACCTGAAAATGATCTCGTTCCGTAATAAGTGCATGCCGCAGCCCCGGATACAATTTCAGTTCAACCTGGCAACCGGCCCGGCGCATCCCCTCATACACTTTGCGTACTCCTTTGCCAAAATCGCCCACCGGGTCCTGTTCCCCCGCAATCAACAAAAAAGGAACATGCTTGGGGATTTGCCGGTACCAAAGGGGCTTATTGATGTCCAGCAGCAGTTCGGCTACATCCCGATACCCGGATACGGTAAGCGGGAACCCGCACAAAGGATCATTCGTATACCGGTCCACTTCTGTTTCATCGGTTGATACCCAGTCATTTGGGGTGCGGTTGGGTGCAAACGCTTTATTATAGGCACCGGTGCTGAGTTTTTCCGGTAAGGGGTCATGCCCTTTAGGCCCACAGCGATGTACCAGCGCTTTCAGCGCCTGCAGCTGCAACTGTCCCACAGCTGTCCCCGGTCCGGCCGAAGTCCCCATGAAAACAGCAGCTTTCATATCGCTGCCAAAGCGCGCCATGTAAGCCCGGCATATAAAAGACCCCATACTGTGCCCAAACAGGAAAAAGGGCAGGTTTTCATACTCTTCGCGTAAAATCGTATGCCGTTTTTTGGTATCCATCACCAGGTTCCG
>CAJKJS010000513.1 GCA_905200265.1 uncultured Oscillospiraceae bacterium | reverse complement strand
CAAAAAAGATTTGGTATACTAATATCAGTAAAGATTCTTATTATTGATTTGGAAAGGAGGAGCCGGGCATGAGGCGAGAAAATTTCAGCCGGAAGCGGGAAGCGATTTTGCAAGTGCTGCAGCACACAAAAGTACATCCCACTGCCGAATGGGTCTATCAGGAATTAAAGCCGGATTTTCCCGATCTCAGTCTGGGTACTGTTTACCGCAATCTGTCCCGTTTTAAAGAGGCCGGAACCGTCCGTTCCCTGGGGGTGATTAGCGGGCAGGAACATTTCGATGGCAACCTGACCCCTCACGATCATTTTCTTTGCACTGGATGCGGCAAAATCCTCGATTTGGGGCGTCCCGCTTTTATGGCGGACTTGCAAACCCATTTGGAACAGGAAGGGCTGCGGGTAACCGGTCATGAACTCCTGGTTCGCGGTTTATGTGCCGCTTGTCAACAGGAAGAACAAAAGAAGTAAAACCGGGTATGCCGGTTTCAACGTAAAAAATGGAGGTAACAAAACATGAAAAAGTTCGTTTGCAGCGTATGTGGTTATGTATTTGAAGGCACCGAGGCTCCTGATTTCTGCCCCCAGTGCAAAGCTCCGAAGGAAAAATTTGTGGAACAGGCCGGTGAAATGAGCTGGGCTGCTGAACATGTGGTAGGCGTGGCGCAGGGCTCCAGCGAAGACATCATGGCTGATCTGCGCGCTAACTTCCAAGGCGAATGTACCGAAGTTGGTATGTACCTGGCGATGGCTCGTGTGGCTCATCGTGAAGGCTATCCGGAAATCGGCCTGTACTGGGAAAAGGCTGCTTTCGAAGAAGCCGAACATGCTGCGAAGTTCGCTGAACTGCTGGGCGAAGTGGTAACCGATTCCACCGAAAAGAACCTGCAGATGCGTGTAGAAGCTGAAAACGGCGCTACCGCCGGTAAGTTTGACCTGGCCAAGCGTGCCAAGGCTGCGAACCTGGATGCCATCCATGACACCGTACATGAAATGGCTCGCGACGAAGCCCGTCACGGCAAGGCTTTCGCCGGCCTGCTGGAGCGGTACTTCGGCAAGTAATCAGCGTCAGCGCTGCAGAGGGAGGGTTTTTCCATGAAGTATGAGTGCCCGTGCGGATATGTGTACG
>CAJKJS010000512.1 GCA_905200265.1 uncultured Oscillospiraceae bacterium | reverse complement strand
CAAGTATTGGCACAGAACGATACGTTTACGCTCTTACAGCTAACTGACAGTTGGGGGACTGGACTGGTAGTACCCGAAGCACTGCCGCAGGAAATTGAATCATCGGATCGGTTGCTTTATCAGGAGTCACTCTATGAAACCCTATTTCCCGGGAAAGAAGATTTATTCCATTTCTACGACCCTCAATCAGTGGAAGGTCTTTATACCAGTTACGATTCTGACAGTCAGCTCTATAGTTATCAGTTGGATGAAGGGGAATCAGAAGGTGTGGTGCGGTACAGTATACAGTTAAGTGAGGACGAAACACTGTACCTGGATTTATTTAAAGATGTGAGCAACCGGTTAACGGAACCAATTAACGGGGCGCTGAATGTATTTGTAAATGGATGTATGGTAGCTTCTTCTTACCCCAAGCAATCTATGAACGGTTTGCTGGAACTGGGAGATTTTAAAGCAGGCGAAACGGTATCCGTGGATGTGTGGTTTTCCAAAAACGTGGACGTATACGGATTTCGGGTGGCCGGTCTGCGGCAGAATATATGGGACCAGGTTGCAAAAGAAGCAAACGGCTGCGATGTAACAGTAGATGGTTCGACTCTTTCTGCTACAGTACAGGCGGAAAATGAAGGGCAGTGGCTCTTTTTGCCAGTGGAATACCAGGATGGTATGATCGCCTGGTGTAACGGCGCCCCGGCCGAAGTTAGGCGGGTATTGGGTGCCTTTACCGCCATTCGGTTAACAGAAGGGGAGAACGAGGTGCTGCTTTCCGTATGGCCATCGGGGCTCACGGCTGGTATACTGCTGACAGGGATCGGAATTTTGCTGCTTGCTTTATGGTGGCTTGCCAAAAAGAAAGGGTGGATGGAACACAGCACTTGGATAAGGAAGATACAAAATGGCAGCGTGTATGTGCTGGTGACAATCAGTGCGGCCGCTTTTGCCGTTGCCTATCTATTCCCGGTGTTGCTCTATCTGCTGCGGGCATCATGATTTTTAAAACAATTGGTGTTTTTTTCCGGAAAAAAAGAAAAAATTGTCAGGCATGGTTTTTCATTCCCCGGATACAATAGCTATGCAAACGCAAAGCAACGGTCCGGACGGGGCCCGTAAAAAAGAAAAAGAATGTG
>CAJKJS010000511.1 GCA_905200265.1 uncultured Oscillospiraceae bacterium | reverse complement strand
GACAAATCAAAATGGAAAGTGTACTATAATCGTAAACATTGAGATAGCGATGAGCAAACCAAGTACCTGTAACAACGGTCGTCAGAGAACGCAGGCCATAGGCTGAAAGCCTGCCCGGCACGTATTGCAGCGAATGCCTTTGCGAGCTGAACAGGGGAACTGTGAGTATCCTGTTCCGGCAGCCGCCGTTACCGGTACCGAGTGGCAGTTATACTGCAACCAGAGTGGAACCACGGTCCGCCGCCTCTGAACGAGACGGCGGATTTTTGCATCATCGGGGGGAAACCGTATCCACGTCTGCAGGCACGCGCTCAATGTATACTATTTTTGTCCAATTTTTATGGAGGGATGTCATTATGGGTAAAATTTATAAAAGCTCTTTGGAATTAGTAGGTCATACACCGCTCTTAGAACCACAGCGTTTCAATAAAAAATCCGGCGTCAAGGGAAAAGTCCTGGTCAAACTGGATATGTTCAACCCGGCCGGATCTGCCAAGGACCGCATCGCCAAAGCCATGATTGAAGATGCCGAACAGAAAGGCATCCTCAAAGAAGGTTCGGTCATCATCGAACCGACCAGCGGCAACACGGGCATCGGCCTGGCCGCTGTCGCCGCCGCCAAAGGCTACCGCGCTATCTTCACCATGCCGGAAACCATGTCCGTCGAACGGCGCAACCTCATTGCCGCCTACGGTGGTGAAATCGTCCTCACGGAAGGCAAAAAAGGGATGCAGGGAACCGTCGATAAAGCCAACGAACTGGCAAAAGAAATCCCCAACTCCTTCATCCCCGGCCAGTTTACCAACCCTGTAAACCCGAAAGCCCACAAAGAAACGACGGGCCCGGAAATCTATGAAGATACAGACGGCCAGGTCGATATCTTCGTCGCCGGTGTCGGCACAGGCGGCACCCTCACAGGCGTAGGCCAGTACCTCAAAGAAAAGAAATCGTCCGTCCAGATCGTAGCCGTCGAACCGGCCGATTCTCCGCTCCTGTCCGAAGGCCATGCCGGCCCGCACAAACTCCAGGGCATCGGCGCCAACTTCGTACCGGAAACACTGGACACCAAGATTTACAACGAAGTCTTCACCGTCACGACGGACCAGGCCTATGACACAGCACAAGCCTTCTC
>CAJKJS010000510.1 GCA_905200265.1 uncultured Oscillospiraceae bacterium | reverse complement strand
TCTGCTTCATTACCATGGGGACCGCAACCAGGCAGAAAAGGTGCTTCAAGCTTGCCCACCGGCCGTTTTACGACGCCGGTTTCAGGAAATGGGACTGTGGACCCGGGAAGAGTCAGAAGGGCGGGTGTATCCCCGCGGCGAACAGGCAGCGGCCGTGGTACAGCTGTTTTTGATGCAGTGCCGCCGGTGGCAAGTGGAGATTTGGTGTGAAAGCTCCGTAGAAAGCCTGCATAAAAAAGGACACGACTGGGTTCTTACCTGTAAAGGAAAAGAGCCCATTATAGCCAGCCGGGTGATTCTTGCCTGCGGCAGCCCGGCGGCGCCTCATCTGGGCGGCAGTACGGCAGGGTTATCGCTTTTGCAGACAGCGGGTATCGACATAAAGGGGCAGGTGCAGCCCTTCCGACCGGGCCTTGTACCGATAAGGGTTTCCGGCCAGCGCATGTCGGCGCTAAAAGGCATGCGCTGTAAAGGGGATGTACGCCTTTCGGCCGATGGAGAAGTTATCGCTCAGGAATCGGGCGAAATTCAGTTTACCGAAGAAGCGCTGTCTGGCATTTGCCTGTTCCAGCTCTCGCATTTGGTTTCGGAATGGGAAGTGACAGGAACGGTAAACGGAAAAAGGAAAAGGGAACTGACTGTATCCGTGGATCTTTTGCCAGATATGAAGGAAGAGATGGTTCTTTCGTATCTGATGCGCCGGTGTCGTACCTACCCAAAAGAACCGGCCGAAGAATTGCTTTCCGGTGTTATGAATGTGCGGGTAGGGCAAGAAGTGGTTCGCTCTGTACTAGGGAAAGAAGCGGCGCAACCAGTAGGAAGCAGAAAAATCCCCTTGGCGGATATCGCCAGCCGGTGCAAGCGTTTTTGCTTTACAGTGGAAGGGGCCGCTTCCTGGAAACAGGCCCAGGTGGCCTGTGGTGGGCTGCGTATGACACAGGCACATATACCTAGTATGGAATTGAAACAAGCCCCTGGGCTGCACGCAACGGGCGAAATATGGAATATTAACGGCGATTGCGGAGGGTTTAATCTGCATTGGGCTTTTGCTACCGGTTTGCTAGCGGGAGAAGCGGCAGCTTACAGTCTCTGCCATGACCGAAAAAAGGATAGAAAAAAATGATTCGATTAACAGGAGTCTCGGC
>CAJKJS010000509.1 GCA_905200265.1 uncultured Oscillospiraceae bacterium | reverse complement strand
GACAAAATCCGGCCCGCTTCCTCACTGTTTTTTCTTACACTTCGGGAACTTCAATAGTCACTTCGCGGCCGGCTTCTGCCGAACGGCGAATACCATCCAGAATTGCCTGGTTGTAAATAATCTGTTCCGTGGGCACCGGCGCTTTGCCGCCATCCCGTACCGCATCCAGGAAGGAGCGGATCTTTTTGTAGAACAGGTCATCCGTGTTGCTGTCCAAAATCGGAATTTCGGTTTCTACCTGGGCGCCGCACACTTCGTGGTAAACCTTCATGGGGCCGCCCACCGTGCCGTTCCAGCATTCTGTGGAAGGAATGCGCAGACTGCCTTTGGTACCCATGATAATGGTGTCACCGGGAGTATCCAGGTTCATAGCCCAGGCAATACGGAAATCGAGGATAATGCCGCCTTCCAGCCGAATAAAGGCCGCAGCGAAATCGTCCACTTCAAACTTTTCGGCGTACTCCGGATGCTTCGGATAATAATCCGGGCGCGTGCCAAAGAAGGCCGATTTATACCCCGAAACCGTCAGCGGACGGGGATAGCCAATGGCATTGAGCACCATATCGAGGCTGTAGCAGCCAATATCGCCCAAAGCGCCCAGGCCGGCCGTTTTGTCTTCGATAAACGTGGTGCCAAACGGCGTGGGAATCCCGCGACGGCGGCCGCCACCCGTTTGAATGTAATAGATATCGCCCAGTTCCCCGGAAGCGACAATCTTTTTGATCATCTGCATATTTTCGTCCAGACGCGGCTGGAAACCAATAGACAGAATTTTGCCGCTTTCCTTTTCAGCACGGCGCATTTCCACCGCTTCGTCCATGGTCACGCACATGGGCTTTTCGCACAGTACATGCACGCCTTTTTTCAGGGCATCAATGGTGCACACTGCATGGGTGCGGTTATATGTGCATACGCTAACGGCATCCAGTTCTTCATTTGCCAGCAGATCCGTGTGGCTTTCATAGCAGCGCGTCTCTGTTAATCCAAATTTTTCACAGAAGGCCTTTGCCTTACCGGGAACCAGATCGGCCGCGGCCACAATTTCCACATCCGGGCAGCGTTTATAGCTTTCCACATGCGATTCCGCAATCCAGCCGGTGCCGATAATGCCAATTTTCAATTTCTTTTCGCCGGAATAATCCCTTGCTTCTTCCAT
>CAJKJS010000508.1 GCA_905200265.1 uncultured Oscillospiraceae bacterium | reverse complement strand
CCACTTCGGCATCCACCTGGGCTTCGCCAATCCCTACAGCACCAAATGCGTGCTCGTCAATATGTAAAAGCCGCATTTCGTTTCCTTCTTCGGGGCCGTCCGGGACAATTTTCCGCGCGAGTTTTACCATAAAGTCCGATAGCGGCAACAAGATCATCATGCTTACCACATTAAACAGGGTGTTCAGGTTGGCCACCTGGCTCATGGGATTATCCGGCGTAAGTCCGGCAATCCAGTCCACAAATGGGATAAAGTACGATGCAACCACAAAAATGCCAGCCCCCAGGGTACTGAAGATCACGGCCAGCAGAGCAGAGCGCTTGGCTTCGTGTTTCGCACCAAACGAAGCCAGAATGGCGCTGATGCACGCGCCAATATCCATGCCGTAAATCATGGGCGCCGCCTGGGACAACGTGAGCACACCCTGGGCACTCATAGCCTGTACTATACCCACGGACGCCGATGCACTTTGGATAATGGCAGTAAAGACCGTACCGACCAGTACGCCCAAAAGCGGGTTCCCGCTGATAAAAGATAAAAACTGCCCTACTTCAGGTACATCTTTGAGACCGGACATGGAACCGCTCAAATTGCTCATGCCCATGAACAAAATCCCCAGCCCGGCGATAACCTGCCCTAAGTGATTGATGAATTTCTTTTTCAGGAACATCATCATCACAACGCCCACCATGGCAATAACGGGCGCGAACTGGTCGATTTTTAGACTTAGCAGCTGACCGGTCATGGTGGTACCGATTTTGGCGCCGATAATGACCCCCACCGCCTGATTGAGGCTCATCAGACCCGCATTGACAAAACTACAGGTCATCACGATGGTGGCATTACTGCTCTGAATCACGGCAGCGATGCCAGCCCCCACCAACATGCCCAAGTACTTGTTGCTGGTGATCTTTTCCAGGATGGATTTCAGCCGGGAACCGGCCAGCAGCTCCAGCCCGCTGCTCATCATTTTCATCCCGTACAAAAACAGCGCCAGGCCGCCAATCAGGCCCAGCACATCCGTCCACTGCATGTGCGGCACTTCCTATCTTTTTTTCTTCACGCTTTTTCTACCGTATTTTCTATGTTTCTATTTTCCATTGTAAGCGAAATTTTACATGAATACAACGCCATTTTTACAAAAAGAGGAAAGTTCG
>CAJKJS010000507.1 GCA_905200265.1 uncultured Oscillospiraceae bacterium | reverse complement strand
CAAACACACCGATAATATCACCGGCATAGGCTTCTTCAATGATTTCCCGGTTTTGGGCCATCATCTGCTGCGGCTGGGACAGTTTCATTTTCCGTCCGCCCTGCACGTGCAGCACTTCCATGCCTTTTTCGAATTTGCCCGAGCAAATCCGCATAAATGCAATGCGGTCCCGGTGGGCCTTGTTCATGTTGGCCTGGATTTTGAAAACAAAAGCCGAAAATCCGGGATCAAACGGGTCGACCACGTTGTCGCCGCATGCCCGGGGCAAAGGCGAAGTGGTCAGATGCAAAAACGATTCCAAAAACGGCTCTACGCCAAAGTTTGTCAGGGCCGAACCAAAGAACACCGGCGACAGCTTTCCGTCGCGTACAGCCTGTACGTCGAATTCATCCCCGGCGCCATCGAGCAGTTCTACATCATCCCGCAGGGTGTTGAGCAAATTTTCCCCCAGCTGCGGCAGCAGGGAATCATCGTCCACCCGGCTTTCGTGGGCGGCCACTTCGTGCTGGCCGTTGTTGGCGTCGAATGTGATGAGGCGGTGCTTTTCCCGGTCATACACGCCTTTAAAATCATGACCGCAGCCCACAGGCCAGTTCATGGGGTAGGTGCCAATGCCCAGCTCGTTTTCGATTTCTTCCAGCAGTTCATACGGGTCCCGGGCTTCGCGGTCCATTTTATTGATAAACGTGAAGATCGGAATATGCCGCATGGTGCAAACTTTAAACAGTTTGCGGGTCTGGGCTTCTACGCCTTTACCGGCGTCAATGACCATCACGGCCGAATCGGCCGCCATCAGGGTCCGGTAGGTGTCTTCGGAAAAGTCCTGGTGCCCGGGGGTGTCCAGGATATTGATGCAGTACCCGTCATACTGGAACTGCATCACGGACGACGTAACCGAGATACCACGCTGCTTTTCAATTTCCATCCAGTCGGACACCGCGTGACGGGCGTTCTTTTTGCCCTTGACGGCGCCGGCCAGGTTGATGGCCCCGCCATAGAGCAGGAATTTTTCGGTTAAGGTAGTTTTACCGGCGTCGGGGTGCGAAATAATCGCAAACGTGCGCCTTTTTTCAATTTCACGGCGAAGATCAGCCAAAGTGAAGATCCCTCCTGCATGTTGATCGGGCCAAAGCCCAGTTTTTCATTCCATTCACAACCTTTTTATTTTACCATAGGAA
>CAJKJS010000506.1 GCA_905200265.1 uncultured Oscillospiraceae bacterium | reverse complement strand
CGACCTCTAGCGTGACAGGCTAGCGTTCTAACCAACTGAACTACCGGGCCATTTTCCCTGCCGCCAAGAACCGGCGACTTGTTTACTTTACCATATTCGCCACAAAATGTCAAGTATTTCTTTTTTTCTGTTTTCATGCAAAAAGGGAAACCTGGCGGCAAATTGAACCGCCAGGTTCCTTTTTCCCTTACACATTCAAAAAGGCACAGGTGCACACTTCGCCGGTCTCTCCATCCACGGCAACATAATCCGTATAATGCGCCAAAACCGTTTGCCCGGTTTTGTTGCCGTGTCCATCCATTACTTCCTCTGTTTTGTCGTACTGTACCGTAAACAGCCATATGGGTTTCAGCAATAGATTTTCCTTTTCTTCATCCGGATAAAAAATTCCGTACATAAGCAGACCGTCGGTAACCCGCAGGTCATTGATACCTGCTTGGTCGGCATATTCCGCGTCCAGCGCACTCAGCGCAGCTTCTCCGTTTACGATTTGGACTTCGTCTGTTTTTTCTCCCGTTGTCAAGAAGCTAATTCCATTCATATAAATAGTTCCCTCACGATTCACCTGGGCTTCCAACGAAGTTTGTTTCTGACTCAAAAGGTCTAAGGGCAATCCATCTATTTTTTTCCAAGATACATCGACTACCGGGATACCATCGATCAGTTGCCGGAAGGAAAGGCCATAAATTTCATCGTCCTTTGTAAAGGTGAGCTCATCCCCAAAGTTTTCTTTGCGGTCCTCGGCAGCGGCCTCTAATACATCCAACGTATAGCTGTAACAGGTAGCCGGGGCCAAGGGAATATCCCACTGGGCAAATTGCTCAATGATGGCATCCTGCACCTCTTGCCGGGTGGCAAAGGACAAATCTTCCTCCGGACAAAGGGTATAGCTGACAAATTCGCCTTCCTCCACCCGTTCATACGCACGGCCACACCAAATGGATACAGCATCATACTTTTCAGTAAAAAAAACATCCTGTTCCATCTGCATATAGGTAAAGGTACCCGTCTCTTCGCTACCAAATGGATCACCAATCGCATTTCCCCTATCATAAAGCTGCAAATACACCCGGCGGCCGGTCTCATCCGGTTCACTGTACGAACTAAATCCTGTTGCTTCTGCACTTGTTTCCGCTGCCGGTCCCCCCAATAAGTCTTTATACTGCTGAGAATCCTGCATGCGCATGCATTTGGC
>CAJKJS010000505.1 GCA_905200265.1 uncultured Oscillospiraceae bacterium | reverse complement strand
AAGCACGTGATAGACAACTGTAAAAGCCGAGGGATTCCGGTAAAGGTTTTCGTGTCTACATAAACCTTTTCTGGAGGTTCACCATGAAAAAATCCGCCTTTCTGGGTTCAAATCCCATCAAAGAAGACCTGCTGCAGTATGCCGCCAAACAGTACGGTACAAAGCCGGAATGTCTGTGGCGCTCAAAGCCCAACTACGCCGTGCTGCGGCATAACGATAACCGGAAGTGGTACGCGGTGCTGATGGATGTCCCCCGGGAAAAACTGGGGCTGAGTGGCGAAGACTCCATCGACATATTGAATGTAAAGTGCGATCCGCTTTTGGCGGGTTCCCTGCGCATGGAAGCGGGCATTCTACCTGCGTATCATATGAACCGGGATAACTGGATTACCGTTTTGTTAGATGGTACGGTGGACCCAAACCAGCTACCATTTTTGCTGGATCAGAGCTATACGCTGACTGCTTCCCGGCGGGAAAAAGCCCGGCAGCAAGGGCCCTGTTCCTGGCTGATTCCGGCTAACCCCGCCCTATATGATGTGGAGCAGGATTTTCGCGCCACCGGCACCATCCTTTGGAAGCAGCGCAGCCATATCCAGGTGGGGGATACCGTTTATCTGTACATGGCCGCGCCGGTTTCGGCCATTTGTTATCAATGTGAGGCGGTGGAGGTGGACATCCCCCGTTCCCCCCATGACGGTGCTGGTTCCTCTCCTTACCTGATGCGTCTTGCGCTGCAGCACCGCTTCCGGGAAGGACAGCTGAACCTTGCGCTCTTAAAAGAATACGGAGTCACCACCGTGCGTGGCCCCCGTTATGTGCCGGAGCCGCTGCGGCAAAGGATTGAAAAGGCCCGTTCTGAGCCATAAAAGCGGGAGCCCCCAGCACGGGCGCCATACCCCGTCAAAAAAAGCCCCCTATTCTCTGTGTATCATTGCGGCATCATAAAAAAGTACAGAGAAAACAGAACCGGTGCAGGGCCTGCCGGCGGAATCGTGCCGGCAAAAGATCGGCTTATTCCCTCTCCTTTCGGTCAGGAACGGGGCCAAAAAACGCCGAAGAATCGCTGTGCCGAAACCGGTTCGGGGTCATGCCCGTCTCCTTTTTAAAATTGGTAATAAAACTTTTGGCATCGGTAAAACCTGTTGCTTCCGCGATCTCTTGAATGGAAAGAGTGGTTTGGGACAACAGGTTTTTGGCGTTTCT
>CAJKJS010000504.1 GCA_905200265.1 uncultured Oscillospiraceae bacterium | reverse complement strand
TGAAATTCCCTTTAGCGAATTAAATTTTGACGGGTCCCTGACCTTGCAGTGCCAGGACAGCGACTTCCGGGCAGCAGAAGACTTTCTTCGTAAAAAACTGTTCCAGTGGCAGTACTTCCCCGCCGACATGATCCTGCCCCCCTATTTTCCGGTGCAGAAAGTCATGCACGAAACGGGCTGCGGCTTGACGGTGGAAGAGACCACCCTGGCCACCGATGTAGCAAACAATATCATTTCTCACGAATATGAGGACCTTTTGGAAGACGAAAGCGCTCTGTCACTGTTCCATTTGCCCGAAGTAACGTATGACGAAATCGAAACCATGCGGCTGTATACCAAAATCGGTACCGCTATCGGCGATATTCTGCCTGTGCGCCTGACGGGCCACGACAGTTATATTCCCATTTGGGATGACATTGCCCGCTTCCGCGGGGTAACGCCGCTGCTCATGGACCTGATTGAACGCCCGGAATACACTCACCAGATCATGGAACACATGACAAATTACTATATCAGCCTGACGGAACAAATGGAACAGCTTGGGCTTTTTGAAGCCGAACCGCTGACCATTCACTGCACTAGCGCCCTGAACAGCACCCTACCGGGGGATTGGGACGGTAGTCCTGTCAAACGCCATCAGGTATGGGGCCGGGGCATGGCTCAGATCTTCGCCTCCGTTTCCAAAGACATGCACGAAGAATTTGACATTGCGTACATGAAAAAAGTCATGGAACCCTTCGGACTGGTATACTATGGCTGCTGCGAACCACTGGACAAAAAGATCGACATTGTAGAAAAGCTGCCCCACCTGCGCAAGATCTCCATTACCCCTTGGGCGGATATTGACAACGCCGCCGAGGTCATCGGCAACCGGTATGTCATCGCCAACAAACCGAACCCCTCGTCCGTATCGGGACATCTGGATGAAGACGCGCTGCGAAAAGAAATTGGCCGGATTCTGTCCGCCTGCCGGAAGAACGGGTGCAGCTTTGATATGGTCCTCAAAGATATCAGTTCCGCCGGGCACAATGTGCAAAATCTGATCCGCTGGGAACAGATCGTCATGGAAATGGTACGCGCCTGGTAAAGCCCTATTCCCTGCAAATAAAAAGCCCTCGCTGCCTAATAAACTGAACCGAACCAGTAAAAACAGACAATAGACAAAACGCCCCCTGTGTAGTGAACCGAACCGTTAAAAACGGA
>CAJKJS010000503.1 GCA_905200265.1 uncultured Oscillospiraceae bacterium | reverse complement strand
ATCAGCTTTACACGGTTTTCCTGGTTGACGCGGGTAGCGCCCGGGTCGTAGTCACTGGCCACAATGTTCGACTGCGGATACAGTTCGCGAATCTTGCGGATCATACCCTTGCCGCATACGTGGTTGGGCAGGCAGCCAAAGGGCTGGGCGCACACAATGTTTTCGTACCCGGCCCGGGTCAGCTCAATCATTTCAGCCGTAAGCAGCCAGCCTTCACCCATTTTATCGCCATAACCGATAACGCCCTTGACCATTTCTTTCACTTCCGGATACAGGGCGGGATTTTCAAAGCACGGTTGGGTGGCAACGGCATCGTGTAGGATCTGCTGCAATTTGGAAGCATAATCGTACAATAACCGGACAATCCGGGCTTTTACGCGGCTGCCGCCGTATAGTTTGATGTCTTCCATACGGTTGTCAATTTTAAATAGCAGAAAGTTCATCAGCCCGGGCACGTTGACTTCGCATCCCTGGGAAGCCAGGAAGTCTTCCAAATGGTTGTTGGCAAAGGGCGCGTATTTGACATAAATTTCGCCTACAATGCCCACTTTTACCCGAGGCGTGCGATTGACCGGAATTTTGGCAAATTCGGCGACCATAGCCCGCAATTCGGTGGACACTTCTTTGGTGGAACAGGCTTTGCCAGCGTTAATTTTGCGGCACAGCTTGTCTGTCCACTTTTGTACCAGCCGGTCGGTTTCCCCGGTGTTCACTTCATAGGGGCGCAGCTGGTTAGCCATAAGCATCAGCGCATCGCCGTACACAATGCCAGCTACCATACGGTGAATCATGGAAAGGGACAAATGGAAGCCCGGGTTGTGTTCCATGCCCGACAGGTTCAAACTGATGACCGGGATCTGCGACATACCGGCTTTTTTCAGGGCTTTACGCAATAGGTGAATATAGTTACTGGCCCGGCAGCCGCCGCCGGTTTGGGTGATAATCAGTGCAGTTTTGTCAAGGTCATACTTGCCACTTTTTAAGGCGTCAATAAACTGACCAATGACCAGAAGCGCCGGGTAGCAGGTATCATTGTGCACGTATTTCAGGCCTTCCTGCACAATGTTTTGGCCGCTGGTAGTCAGCAGTTCGGCTTTATATCCTTCATGCCGGAAAATGCTGACAAAAAAGGAAAAATGAATGGGCAACATCATGGGGCACAGAATGGTGTACTCTTTTTTCATTTCCTTGGTAAAGAGGATGCGCCCCGT
>CAJKJS010000502.1 GCA_905200265.1 uncultured Oscillospiraceae bacterium | reverse complement strand
TTAGGGCTATGCCCGAAACTGAAATACCCCCCGCTTTGCGGGGGGATCATTATTTTGCCTTACGAAAAAATTACACGCGCACCATATCGCGGGTGATCTCAGATAAAGAAAATGCGCCGCACATAGCCATGGTGTCACTCAGTTCGCTTTGAATCTTCTGGATGTAGGCCTGTACACCGTCTTTGCCGCCACCGTATACGGCCGCCACAAAGGGCCGGGCAATCAGCACGCCATCGGCGCCCAGGGCCAGGGCTTTGAATACATCCACGCCGGAACGGATGCCGCCGTCTACCAGCACTTTCATGCGGCCATTCACGGCTTTTACGATTTCTTCCAGTACTTCGGCTGTGGCAGGACACTGATCCAATACCCGACCGCCATGGTTCGAAACCACGATGGCGTTGGCACCGGCTGCCAGGGCTTTTTCGGCGCCCTTTACGGTCATAATTCCTTTGACGATAAACGGAACACCGGCCGCTTTCACAATTGCAGCCAGTTCTTCCACGGATTTACCACCGGCGGGCGGCTGCATGTTTTTCAGGAAAGGCAGTCCTGCCGCGTCGATATCCATGGCCACCGCGAACGCTCCGCTTTCTTTCACCAGTGCCATTTTTTCTCTGATCGTGTCCAGGTTCCACGGTTTTACGGTGGGAACACCCATACCGCCGGCTTCACCGATTGCTTTGGTGGCTGCCACCATTACCTGACTATCCAGCCCGTCGCCGGTAAAAGCAGCCAGACCATTTTCGGCACAGGCCGAAACCAGCACGCTGTTATACGAAAGGTCGTTATACAGGTCGCTGTAATGCATGCTGACAGCCCCTACCGGGCCCGCAAAAAACGGGGCGGCAAACGTGCGGCCAAACAGAGTAAACGTGGTATCGGCTTCACGGGTGGGAACCAGCGTATCCATATTGACACGGATTTGCTGCCATTTGTCAAAATTGCGTATGGCAGTATCTCCCATCCCTTTGGCGCCGGGACCGGGAATGGTATTGCGGCAGGCGACACCATTACATACGGGGCATGCCTTGCAGGCGCCCATATGGCCGCGGGCCTGCTGTAAAACTCCCTGATACGTCATAAAGGAAACTCCTTTCGATCGAACTTCATGTCAGTTCGATCTGTTATTTTCGGATGGTTTCATTATAGGCCCAATTCTCTGTTCCGTCAATGAACGACAGACGGCGGTAAGGGACCATTCTCATGCCCTTCCCCTTCTTCGGTTTCCTCTT
>CAJKJS010000501.1 GCA_905200265.1 uncultured Oscillospiraceae bacterium | reverse complement strand
AAAGGAAAAAAGAAAGGTGCCTTTTTTAAAAGGCACCTGGTTGTTTTATAATCGTCTCAGGTTCAGTCCCGAAACATCTTTGTGATGGCGGAATACATTTTGCACCAATCCATAGGCAAAATACAAACACATGGCCGACGAACCACCGCCGCTGAAAAACGGCAGCGTAACCCCCATAACCGGCAAGAGGGCTAAACACATGCCGATGTTGAACACCGCCTGCGAAGCGACCCAGCCGAAGAAGCCGGCGCACAGGCAGCGGCCCATGAGGTCTTTTGTCTTCAGTCCGTCATACAGCACGCGCCCAAGGAGCAGGAACAAAAGGATCAGGATCAGCATACAGCCGACAAAGCCCAGTTCTTCCCCGGCGACCGAAAAGATAAAGTCGCTCTGCTGGAAGGTAACGCTGTTATTTTCCACCCGGGGCCCTTGGAATAAGCCACGTCCGGAAAATTGGCCCGATCCGATGGAAATACGGGCCTGGTATTGCTGGTACCCGTCGCCTCTGGCAACGGACGGATCATTCAGGTTGTAAACGGCAGTAAAACGGGCTTTTTGATAATCACTGAGCACAAATTGCCACAACAGCGGGACAGCGATAAGAGCAAGTCCGAACAACAGCAAAAAATACCGTTTGCGAATGCCTGCCGACCAGCTCATGCACAAAAACATGCAGAAAAAGATCACCGCGGCGCCGTCGTCGCCCTGCAAGTGGCACAGCCCCATGGGAATAAGCGCATGGGCAAATAGCAGCAGCACCATGGAAAAACGGTCTTGTAACCCGCGGCTGCACACCAGTTCCAGATGCTTTGCAAATGTGATCATAAACGCGATTTTTACAAGTTCCGAAGACTGGAACGTTTTGCCGCCAATGCTGATCCACGCTTTGGCGTTAACGCCCCCTTCGTTGGTGATGGAAATCCCGAATACCATGGTGTACAGCATTAAGAATATACTGAACCCGGCAATCAGATACCAAAAGTTCCCCAGGGTATGGTAGTCAATGAGGGTTAAAAACCAGGCGCCCACAAATCCCAGAATAATGGCGAACAGCTGGGTGGTAAAATAGTTGGCCGTTGTTGCGCGGGATACGCTCTTGAGAAGTAAAAGGCTGTAAAGCGAAACAGCCATAACAAGCGATAATAGCAAATAATCCACATGGCGCAGATACAGCCATACACGGTTAAAAAATCGATACATAGGTGCACCTCATAAAAAGCCATCAAAAACAATAAACGGA
>CAJKJS010000500.1 GCA_905200265.1 uncultured Oscillospiraceae bacterium | reverse complement strand
GGGGCCGATATCGACGCTCTGATGCAGGGCGCTGCTGAAGCCAGAGATCTTTACAAAGATCCCGATTTGGAAAAGAACGATTGCTACCGTTACGCGGCTGTGCGCAATATTCTGCTGCGCAAAGGCAAAAGCGTGGAAATCATGGTTTCGTACGAACCCTGCTATGCCATGATGAATGAATGGTGGAAACAGCTGTACGGTGAAAGCGAAGGCAAAGACCACAAGGGTCTGTTCCCCGCTTCCGTTATTTTCTCCACGGACCTGCACTCCATGGGCCAGTTTATCCAGGACGGCAGCCGCATCCTGTTCGAAACGGTGATGCAGTTTGAAAAGCCGAAGCACGAAATCACCATTGGGTTTGATCCGGAAAATGTGGATGGTCTTAACTTCCTGCAGGGCAAGACTATGTCGTATGTCAACCGCAAGGCATTTGAAGGCACCGTGCTGGCACATGCCGACGGCGGCACGCCCAGCGGTGTGATCGCGGCCCCCGATTTTTCGGAAAATACCCTGGGCCATATCATCTATTTCTTCGAAAAAGCCTGCGCCATTTCCGGCTATATGCTGGCGGTAAATCCGTTCAACCAGCCCGGCGTGGAAAGCTACAAGAAGAACATGTTTGCCCTGCTGGGCAAACCCGGGTATGAAGATGCCCGTGCGGCTCTGGAAGCCCGGTTGTCCTGAGCAATAAAGGGAAACCCAGTATCCTGTGATTTGAATTTCCAAAATTAGGGAAATCAACAATATTTAAGGAGGAGTTTGCATGATCACCTTACTCATCGGCAAGAAAGGATCCGGCAAAACCAAAAAATTGATCGAACACGCCAACGAAGCGGTGGTAAAATCCAGCGGCAACGTGGTCGTTATCGAGAAAGGCCTGAAACTGACCTATGATATTTCCCACAAAGCTCGTTTGATCGACACGGATGCCTACGCAATCAACGGGGCAGACGCCATGTTCGGTTTTGTTAGCGGGATTTGCGCCGGGAACTACGATGTAACCGATATCTTCATCGATTCCACGCTGAAGATCATTGGTCAGGACATCGTGGCTTTGGAAAAGCTGGTGGCCAAACTGAAAGTGCTGGCTGAAAGCGCCAACACGACGATCACCCTGTCGGTTTCGGCTGGGGAAGAAGAACTGCCCGAAGCACTGGTAGCTCTGGCGAAATAAATCGTTTTTAAAAGAAAATCCCCGCTTTTTCCGGGTTTCGGAAGAAGCGGGGATTTTTATTTTATTATG
>CAJKJS010000499.1 GCA_905200265.1 uncultured Oscillospiraceae bacterium | reverse complement strand
GGCTTTAACGCTACTTTGATCACACCATCACGGCGTTCTTCAAACAGACGGTAAGCCTGTTCCACCTGCTGGAGGGGGAACGTATGGGTAATCAGGGGCGTTGTATCCAGTTGTCCCTGTGCAATCAGGCGCAAAATTTCTTCACAGTCGCACCCATCCACCCCGCCGGTTTTAAAGGTCAGGTTTTTACCGTACATATCCGGCAGAGGCAACACTTGCGGTTTCTCATACAGCGCCACAATTGTCACCACCGCATTGGGCCGCGCACAAGTCCACGCCAGACGGAACGTATCGTTCCCTCCGGCTACTTCCAGCACCACATCGGCTCCACCGTGGTCGCTGTGGTTTTGTACAAACGCTTCCACTGCTTCCGGAGCAACTGTGAGCACATCGGGATATTGTTCCCGCACAAACTCCCGGCGCTGTGGGTCCTTTTCACACACGATAATCTGTTTCGGATGTTGCAGCTGTACGCACAATAACGTACAAATGCCCGTGGGGCCGGCCCCCAGGATAAGTACCGTATCCTCCCGTTGGATGTCGGAAATCCGGGCGGCCCAAAAGCCGGTGGCCAGAATATCCCCCACAAACAGTGCTTGTTCATCCGAAACCGTATCGGGAATAATAGTAAGTCCCTGGTCGGCAAACGGTACCCGCACAAAGGGGGCCTGCCCGCCATCAATCCGGCACCCCAGCGCCCACCCACCATTGGGATCCGTGCAATTGTTCACAAACCCATGACGGCAGAAAAAGCAGGAACCGCAGAACGTTTCCACATTTACGGCCACCCGGTCGCCGGGACGCACCGTCGTCACCTGCGAACCGCACGCTTCCACTACACCTACCATTTCATGCCCCACGGTGATTCCGGGCACAGCTTTCGGCACCGAGCCGTGCTTAATATGCAGATCGCTGGTGCAAATACTGGACAAAGTCACCCGCACAATGGCATCCTTCGGATGCAAAAGAACTGGTTTCGGTTTTTCCAAAAGGGCAAATGTGCCCGGTTTTACATACGTATAGGCAAGCACTGTATAGCCCCCTTTATTCCGACAGCAGTCCCATCACCTGACAGGCGTTGGTGTCGGGCTTTACTTTCTTCATCACAGACTGTACCACACCCTCTTCATCAATGAGGAACGTGGTACGTACAGTCCCCATGCTTACTTTTCCGTACAATTTCTTTTCCTGCCACACACCATATGCTTCCAGCACCTGGTGGTCCGGATCGGACAGAATGCGGAACGGCAGT
>CAJKJS010000498.1 GCA_905200265.1 uncultured Oscillospiraceae bacterium | reverse complement strand
ATCCACCGATTATGTATTTCGTGAAATCGATTTGGACCGGTTGCTCCACGATGTGGTGCGAAAATTTTCTACCCAGTTCATCCGCCGGAAAATCCGCCTTTCCTATGAACCTTTGGGGGTAAAAGTACTCACCGACGAAAAATGGTTATCGTTTGTGGTGGAGCAGGTGTTATCCAATGCCCTGAAATATACACCAGCTGGGGGTACCATTACCCTTTCGCTGCAAAAACCGCTGACGCTGTGCATTCGAGATACTGGGATGGGCATTGCGCCGGAAGATTTGCCCCGAATTTTCGAAAAAGGGTATACCGGGTATAATGGACGTGCCGATAAAAAGGCCAGCGGGATTGGGCTTTATCTGTGTCGGCGGATTTGCCGGAATTTGGGGCATACGATCACGGCAGAATCGAATGGGGAAAGCGGCACGCTGATTCAGATCGACTTAAATCATCGAGAATTGCAAGTGGAATAAACCATTTCTTACAAAACTGTAAGAAAAGCAGGGGGAAATGTAAGCCGAATCGATGGAGGCACATTTCCCCTTTTTGGTACAATAAAGGTGCCAAAGAAAAAGGAGGAATAAAAGTATGAGTTTATTAGAAGTCGAGGGCCTAAAGAAGACGTACGCTACCCGCTTTGGCGGGAATCAGGTGCATGCCCTGCGCAATGTTTCGTTTACTGTGGAAGAAGGAGAATATGTCGCCATCATGGGTGAATCCGGGTCCGGTAAAACAACACTGCTAAATATTTTAGCGGCGCTGGACCGCCCCACAGGTGGCCAGGTCAAATTGGATGGCCAGGATCTTTCTAAAATTCGGGAAGCGGATATCGCTGCCTTCCGTCGCGACCGGCTGGGATTTGTGTTCCAGGATTTTAACCTGTTGGATACGCTGTCGATTGAAGATAATATCTATTTGCCCCTGGTACTGTCTGGCGAGCACCCTGCCAAAATGAGGGAACGGTTAGAACCGGTAGCGGCCAGGCTAGGGATCACAGATCTTTTGAAAAAATATCCCTACGAAGTATCCGGTGGGCAAAAGCAGCGGGCAGCTGTTGCGCGGGCGCTGATCACTCGGCCGCGACTGATTTTGGCCGATGAACCTACCGGTGCGCTGGATTCTCGGGCGACGGACGAACTGCTGCGTTTGTTTGGCAGCATCAACCAAAATGGCCAGACCATCTTGATGGTGACCCATTCGGTGAAAGCGGCCAGCCACGCCGGGCGGGTACTGTTCATTAAGGACGGCGAAGTATTCCACCAAATT
>CAJKJS010000497.1 GCA_905200265.1 uncultured Oscillospiraceae bacterium | reverse complement strand
CAATCATCGAAAGAACTAATGGCTTTTTTTACGCCGATAATATTAGCCGACATCCCCACACAGGAGGCTTTATGGGCCTGCAGCGTATCGAGTAAATCCTGGGCTACTGATTCATCGCCAGGTACGGCTGGTTCCGCTTTTTGCGCTAAAAAAATAGGATCATGAATGAGGGGACGGATCATCACTCTTTCCTCCTTGAAATGGCCCCGCGGCGCCGGGCTTCCTGCAATAAAACGGGCTGAATGTCGGGATATGTCCAGGCACCGGGGCATTCCTTCGCACAAATGACTTCGGCCATTTCATATTCCAGTGTTTCTCTCCGCTCGGTCACATCCGCCATATACAACATGCCAAAAGTCTCTTCCCCGGTGCTGACCCGGTTTTTCCCCGTTACGGAATAGACGTACAGGGGCGTGAGGGTATACGTAAGGGCGCCGGTTTCTTCTTCCAGTTCCCGCCGGGCACATGCTTCGATACTTTCGCCCGGCTCCCGATGGCCACCGGGCATTTCATACGTATCCCGGTCCCGGTGACGGCAAAATAGCAAATCCGGCCCGCTGTGGGCTATGATCACCGCAAAACGCAGTTTTTCATCCTTTACCGTTTCATAAAAACGCACCTGCATACAACTCTCCTCCTTCCGTTTTGTTCAGTATACCACACGGCAGAAAATCGCACAAGTGTTCCCCTTGCCGGCAGGCCATGGGTGTGCTATGATGAAAAAAATTAAGCTGATTGGAAGGAAGCATGCATCTATGGGATTCTGGATTTTTCTGCTGGTCTGTTCCCTGCTCATTCCCGCCGTAATGATCGTGGCAGGATTTCTGATGTGGAAACATCCCCCTAAAAAAATCAACGGATTTTACGGCTACCGCACCACCCGTTCCATGAAAAATCAGGATACCTGGCAGTTTGCCCACCTGACGTGCGGCAAGCTGTGGTGGAAAACGGGATGGATCATGTTGCCGCTTTCGGTTATCGCCATGCTGCCTTGTTTGGCTAGTTCGCAAGACACGATCGCGCTGGTAAGCATTGTCCTTTGCCTAGTACAGTGCGGTGTGCTCATCGGTACGATTTGGCCGGTGGAACGGGCCTTAAGCCAACATTTTCATAGCGATGGAACGCGCAAAGAATAAAGGAATCATGATAAACCACAAAAAAGGCCCGCTGCCGGAATTCCGGTAGCGGGTCTTTTCGTGATGCGGCATTTTCCGGCTTTTATTCAGCCGGTTCGTACGTTACTTTTTCACTTACCAGATCATCTCCGG
>CAJKJS010000496.1 GCA_905200265.1 uncultured Oscillospiraceae bacterium | reverse complement strand
GGTTATCGTGGCACACACTGAATACGGATGCTTCCGAATTATCCGATTGCCAGACAAGATGTATGTTCTTAGTCTCTTTAAATGCGTAGGTGTATTGGAAATCTTTCAGTTTATCAGGAAAAGCTTCCACTGTCTGGGTGGATAAACCGTAATTCGGACTTTGATAAGTGTAGCGGCAATAGTAATGCTTGCTGTCTATCCGTAAAGCTTTGAAATCGTAAGGATAACTTTTCGAGTTATTCAGAGCTTGTAGGAAAGGGAGTGGTTTTACAGTACGTTCGTAGGCCAGCCAGAAGTTGAAACAGCCGAAATTGTCTCTGTTTGCAGCTTCACGGAGGATGATACGCTCATCGGGGCTACCGTAGAATAACCAGGTTAGCTGAACGATCTGTACGCCGGTGCTCAAATTACCTGTATATAAGTTCTTCCAACCTTTACAACGGGGAGGGTTGGCACAATACAGGCCTTGATTCCAGGGTAACAGCAATTGTGCCACAATATGGTGGTAAGCTGCTAAAGCACTTTTACGTATCTCTTCATTTTTAGAGAACTCGGCAAGCATCCTGATATATTGAAGATTGGTTCCCAGATAGGTAAAAGCATCTGCTTCAGGACAGTTATGAGTGATGAATTGCTTTAATGTATGTACGATTCTGTCATGCAGAAATTCTTTTAGCTGGACAGAGGTTTTGCCGTCGGCATCTGTAAAGTCAGGCCATTCTTCGGCGCAGAGCAATCCGCTGGTCTGATGCATGAGTTTCATATTCAGCGTACCGTTATCTCTGGTATATTTACCTATTTCCATAAAGGCTTTAATCTTTTCTCGCAGCGAATCCGGCATTTTTTCTTTGGTGAGCATGTAGCCGTGCATGGTGGCATGGGCAAAGAAATCCATATCGGAACCGGAGTTATAGAACGCTTTCACATGTTCCAACTGGTATTGATACATTTCGGTTAGTTTTTCTATGGCTTTTTCCTTTTCATAGTCACGCCATAAGCGGGCGAAGTAGAAAGGCGACACATATTTTATATTACCGTTGGCCACCGGTTGGGTCTGTAACATCTGGTCGATGAGTGAATGACTGCGTTCTTCATAAGTAGAACCGTGCATATAGGCTATTTGGGCATTTACGGCACTTGCAAAAAGAAGTCCAGCCAACAGAAAAATAAAGTGGTGATAAGATAGAGTTTTCATGTATTTCCGTATTTATATTTAGAGGACAAATGTAAATGCGAATCCTTTTTAGAGGTATGAAAATCGTCTTCTATTT
>CAJKJS010000495.1 GCA_905200265.1 uncultured Oscillospiraceae bacterium | reverse complement strand
GGGAAAGCAACCATGCAGGCCATGTGTTCATTTGGGCCCGTAAAAGGGTTCGAGACAAACGGCATGGAGTGTTTTTTAGGCATTCCATACGGGAAAGCGGAACGTTTTCAGCCGCCAAAACCCTGTGACCCCTGGGAAGAAGAAAAGGACTGCACCCATTTTGGCAAATTCGCCATTGAGACCGATGAAAAAGAAAATGAATGGCAAATCCACAGCGAAGATTGCTTGAATTTGAATGTTTTTACCCCTTCCTGTCAGGGTAAGTACCCGGTCGTGGTGAATCTGCACGGGGGCGCTTTTCAAAACGGGGCAGCCGACCGTACCGCTCCCTTTTCCAGGGACGTTGTCTTTGTCGATGTAAACTACCGGTTAGGGGTGTGGGGATTTCTGCAAATGCCGGGACTGCCCTCTTCGGGCAATAACGGTCTTTTGGACCAAATACTGGCCCTGCACTGGGTGAAAAACGAAATTGCGGCCTTTGGCGGTGACCCACAACGTATAACGGTGATGGGGTTGTCGGCTGGGGCCAAATCGGTGGGAGCTTTGCTGGCGGCCCCCGGTGCCCGCGATACGTTTTCCCAGGCCATTCTGTCCAGTGGTGCTACACAGAGTATTCGCTCTGTTCGCACAGCCGAAAGTGTAGCCAGAGAGTTTTTCCGCTTTGCCGGATGTGAACAGGACCCTGATGCCTTATTGACCATGCAGGCGACCGATCTGCTCAAAGCACAGCGGGCCATGTGCATGGGACGCAATAGTACGTGTTTATTTGGACCGGTAGCAGACGGCATTGTGATACCCGAAAATTGGGATGAGATTTTGTTTTCCGGACATGGCTGGAAGGGACGGCTGTTAATCGGCAGCAACCGCCGGGAAATGATGGAAGACGGCAATCCGGACCCTGCCTCTATGGCGGAAGATCTGTATGGCGATAACGCCGTATGGGCTAAAAAAGCGGTGGAAGAAGAATGTGCCGGACGGCATCTTGAAAAAGACCAGGAACGGCTTTTGTGGCTGGATGTGCATTCCGATTTTATGTATCGGCTACACGCTGACCGGCTGGCGGAAAAAATGAGCGTTTTCTGTCCGGTATGGAGCTACAGTTTTGAATTTGCCCCGGCCACTCATGCCTATGATCACACGGTACTGTTTGGAGATGAAACGAACCTGGAACCGCTCAAACAAGCGGATTTTGATAAAATGCACGAGCGCCTGTGCGGTATGTATCAATCGTTCCTGTATGGAGAAACGCCTGCGGGTCCGGATATACCTGCAT
>CAJKJS010000494.1 GCA_905200265.1 uncultured Oscillospiraceae bacterium | reverse complement strand
TTTTTCCAGGCGTGGAAAAGCAAAATCCATCGGTAAACCATGAACTTTATAAACCCCGAATGTCCGGCCCACCAGATCGACCGGCCCCCACTGGTGTAGAACTGTTAAAAGGGATTCTTCACAAAGGCCATAGACTTCCATATCAAAATCCTTGCTTTCTCTATTGATACAAAAGTCTCTTACACAGCCACCCACCAGAAAAGCACGCCCGCCTTTTTCTTCTATGAGGCGGGCGATATGCTGTGCTGTGCTTTTTATGTGTTTATCCATATTGATTATGATCCTTCTTTACTTTGATCGACCGGCTTTTTACCGGCAAATTGTACCACGTAATATATGAAAAAAAACATCTGCATCCACTTTCCACGCTACTTCCAGTGGACCGTCCGGTTGGGGAGAAAACGTAGTGGCACCCTGTTTTATTTCCGGGCGTAACGCTACCTGTACGCTTCCTGTTTCAAACTGGCAAACGGGATGGAACAAACTCACTGCCGCCAGTGGATCGTGAAAGGTAATGGTTTTTTCGTTTTCCATCCAGGCCCCGCCAAATTCCATAATCGCCTTGCCTAAACGCGATGCCTGTTTGAACCAGCTCCCAGCTTCCGCCACCGGCCTGGTCAATTGGGCGGTTATATTTAATGGAATGACCCTATGTATGGCTGTACGCGCCGAAAAGACCACACGGGAAGCCAATGGGTCAACCCACGAATTCCAATTGTACCACGGAGCCGGCAATTCTTCCTTGCCAAAATATCCGTTCATCACAATAAGCCCTGCCAGCAGATTGATGGCACGGGGAAAACGCCAAAAGAGCTGCGCCACATTGGTCATATTTCCGATGGCAATCAAATACACTTGCCCTGGGGATTCCTGAATTTTCTGATACAGAAAAGCCGGTGCATCCCCTTTTTTAAACCAGCTGTGTTCCCAATGGGCAAGAGCTGGTGCCCCCTCTGGGGTGGGATAGCAGGCGTTCGGCCAAAGAAATGTATCGGTTCCAGCTACAATGGGAATATCTTTTCCCACCGTATGGCACAGTACCTGCGCTACCGCTGCTCTTTTTTCTGGTTCACCACATACCGTCGTAATACCCACCAAATCGCAGGCGGGTTCTTTGAGTAAGTAAGCTAGGCAAAGTGCGTCGTCAATATCGCCACCAATATCGGTATCCAGGAGTATTTTTTTCATAGAAACCTCCTTTTTATGACAATATTCGAAAGACTGTTTTAAAAAAGCCGGATGCCTGGCCCCTTTAGGCATCCGGCTTTCCTTTTATTTTAGT
>CAJKJS010000493.1 GCA_905200265.1 uncultured Oscillospiraceae bacterium | reverse complement strand
CACAACCCCCGGCCCCTTCTACCGGCGATTTAATGGAATCGCTGTCGGCCAGCGGGAATCTAGATGCCTTTTTAACCGAAAACGAATCGCAGTTTTGCGGGGAAGATATAGCCGCCTATCTAAATCAACTACTGCGGCAAAAGCATCTGCGCAAAAGCACCGTCATCCGCCGCTCTATGCTCAGCGAAATTTACGCATACCAGATTTTCGGCGGGGTAAAAAAGCCAAGACGGGATAAGCTATTGTGTCTGGCGCTGGGAATGGAACTTTCTTTGGAAGAAACCCAGAAAATGCTGAGAGTTTGCGGTTTTCCTCCCTTATATGTACGCCACCAGCGGGACTGCATCATTATCCATGCGCTGCTCCATCAGTATACTGTCACCGAACTGAATACTCTCCTCGATGAAAAACACATGCCTCTATGCCTATAAATTTGATGAAAACGGTCTGCTTGAAAAGAAGCGGGCCGTTTTTTATTCGATATATAGGCCCATGTCGAACCAGATGGTTCCGTCTTCACTGGTTTCCACCTGTAAAAATCGCACATCATATAAGCACCCCGGCGAAAAATACGCGCCAAAAGTCTCCCTAAAATCACTGACAATGCTTCTTTCCAGTTCCTCCTGGGTATGGGGCATATCCGGGTTTTCCCCAGAGGGATCAAAAGGAAGAGAGGACGTACACCATACGGTATGGCTGCCTTCCCCTTCATATTGGGGCAAAATATCAACGCGAGTCGCCGTTTTGGACAGTTCCCGGCGTACATTCTCAATCATCGAAAGGGTATCTACCCCCGCAATCGTTTGCTTTTGATCCTCCACCCGGTACTGAATCTTAACCACCAAATGAATCATTTCATACCCGTAGTCAGGATCGATAAATTCTTCTTTTGTCACGACTTCCCAGTGATACACACCGCTGTTGCCTCCCACCATACATGCGGAAGTACGCAGCTTTCTCCAGGTTACATCCGCTAATTCCAAAAGAGGGTCAGAGGAAGAGGTTTCCTCCCATTCCTCCCGGGTCATTGCCGCCACATAGATTTCCTGCGTTTCGCTGATCGTGGAATACGGTCCCAAATCCTCTTCGCTCCAAACAAACATTGGCAATTTGTTCGCCATTTTTGCCTGCTCGTTTTCAAAAATAGCGGCCACCAGTTCATCGGCTCTCATCTTTTTTTCTTCTTTGTTCGAAGAAGTGGTCAGGTCCTCTACCTCCTGTGAAGAAGAAACTTCCGTTTTATCCGGCCGGGAAGCCGTACTGGGAAAAGCCATTCCATTGGGCTTCTTTCCCGATTCCT
>CAJKJS010000492.1 GCA_905200265.1 uncultured Oscillospiraceae bacterium | reverse complement strand
GGCCGAAGGGGGGTTAGCCGCCACGCCTACCGGGCGGCGGCTGGCCGAAGAAATTCTGGGCGGGAAAAAAGCCGAAAAAACCCAGGAAACACCTTGACATTTCGATTTTTGTATGGTACGCTTAGTAAGCCGCTTATTCCGGGCTTTTGTAAAAAAGTGGTGAAAACCCGCCTGGCGTAGCGAGTTTAAAGAAAAGGCAGGACCTTGGAACGATGTTTGCAATCATTGAAACCGGCGGCAAGCAGTACAAAGTACAGTTCGGCGATGAAATCTTCGTTGAAAAGCTGGCCGCAGAAGAGAACGAAACCGTAACTTTCCCGGTCGTGGCAATTTGTGACGACGACGGAATGAAAGTGGGCAAGCCTTATGTGGAAGGCGCCAGCGTGACCGGCAAAGTCATGAAGAATGGCAAAGGCCGTAAGATCACGGTGTGGACCTACAAGCCCAAGAAGGGCTCCGCTCGCAAGATGGGCCACCGTCAGCCCTACACGAAGGTGCAGATCGAGGCTGTGAACGCCTAATTGTGCCATGATTCGTGCTTCTTTTGAAAAAAGCCGGGCAACGGGTCTTTTTACAGGGTTTACGGTAAAAGGCCATGCCGGTTACAGCGAAGAAGGAAGCGACATCGTATGCGCAGCCGTTTCATCGGCGGTGTATATGACGGTCAACACGATCACCGATGTACTTTGTCTGCCCGCGCAGATAAAGGAACAAGACGGGGATCTGCGGTGCCGACTTAGCGCAGAAAACGCTGCCGCGTGCCGTGTGTGTATGGAAGGGCTGCATCTGCATTTGGACAGTCTTTCCGGGCAATACGCCCATTATTTACAAGTTTCGATTCTGGAGGTGTAAAGAATGCTGAAGATCAATATTCAGTTGTTCGCTCATAAAAAAGGTATGGGTTCCACGAAGAACGGCCGTGATTCCGAGTCCAAGCGTCTTGGCGTGAAGCGTGCCGACGGACAGTTCGTACTGGCCGGCAACATCCTGGTGAAACAGCGCGGAACGCATATCCATCCCGGCAACAACGTAGGCCGTGGGTCGGACGACTCCCTGTTTGCCAAAGTGGATGGCCGCGTGAAGTTCGAACGCGTAGGCCGCGACCGCAAGCAGGTCAGCGTGTACGCTGTGGAACAGTAATTTCTGATCATCGAAGATCCCGGGGCAGCAATGTTCCGGGATTTTTCATTTTGTATCGTGCCGCGCTAAAGCGGGAAAGGAGGACGCAGGCATGTTTATCGACGTAGCAAAAATTCTGGTGCGGGCCGGTTCCGGCGGCAATGGCGCCGTGGCGTTCCACCGGGAAAAGTTTGTGGCTT
>CAJKJS010000491.1 GCA_905200265.1 uncultured Oscillospiraceae bacterium | reverse complement strand
ACGGAAATGAGTCTGTTTGCAAGTACACAGCAAAGGGGCAAGAATATATGAAATACAAAAAAAGAGATGACGGATCTTTTGTCATCAATATCAAATACCGGCAGCATGCCTCCTGGCAAGGGACGATTTTATGGGCTGACCAGAAGAAAACGGCCAATTTCCGAAGTGCCCTGGAAATGCTTCAGTTAATCAGCAGTGCGCTGGATGGCGATGTATCGGATGAACCTGTTTCGCCGGAAGAAGAAGGCGTCTGGATGGATAAGGCGTAAGAATCGATTAGGAAGCACCAGCTTAGAAAAGGAGAGGTATGACGGCATGAAAAAAAGAAAGACAATGCGCAAGGCGGTATCGTGGTTTCTAACCGTTAGCCTATTTGTTTCAGCGTTTTCGTTTCCGGCTTTTGCCGAAACCAAGGAAGAAAACACCCATCAGGTGACTTTTGTTATTAATGACCGTGTGGTGCTGGAAGAAACTGTGGCCGACGGGGAAACGGTGGAAGATCCCACCCTGGCCGAAGATAAATATGGAGAAGGAATCTCCGACTTTCTGTATGACATTACCATGGAAGAAAGCGACGGTACGTGGGTTGTAACCGGCGGTTACAGCGAAGACGACGGTTGCTTCTATTTTTGGACGAAAAACAAAGACGGCTCCATGAATAAGGACCGTGCCTACCGGTGGAACGGTTGGGAAGAGTATGACTTCACACAACCGGTTACAAAAGACATTACCATTGAGGGCGATTTAAGCCTGGTCGTGCGCACCGGTCTGTATGATGAAAACCGTCCCAAACAAGCACAGAGCGCCGTACAGAATATGCCGTCTCAGCTTTTGCAAAAAATGGTGTTTGGTGAGCTGTACACCCTGCTGGGCAGTGCTACGGATCATCCCACTTTGCAAGGTTATGAATTCATGGGATGGCGGCTGCTGCTCAATCAGGGGCAGGGCGGTGAAGAAGACGATGATCCGGTGTTTGGTAATACATCCACTTTCCGGGTTGTTTGTGTTGATGTAAACGGAAAAGAACTGCAAAGTTTTTATGCACCCGATGAATATGAACTGGGGACCGAAGTGCCGGTTTTAGCGCCGGAAATTGATGGCTACTGGTTGGCAGAGGGCGAAGACAAACTCAAATACGTAATTGTGGGCAGCCAGACGGCTTCCGAAAACGAAGTAGTGTTTACTTATACCACTAATACGACGCTGACAGTCTATTACTACAATGAAGAAGGCGTTGAAATTGCCGAGCCCGAAGTCATTACCGACTTTGAGGAAGATGCCTTTAACCGGGTTTACGCGAAAAAGATTGACGGGTTTAAA
>CAJKJS010000490.1 GCA_905200265.1 uncultured Oscillospiraceae bacterium | reverse complement strand
GAACTACAGCGCAAACGGCGCTATCCATCATAACCAGATAGAACAAATCGAATGCAACAGCAGTTAAAAGGCTATTCGCTCATCTGATGCCTCGGTTCCGGACAAGAGTTCCGGTACCGGGGATATTTTATATCCATCAGCTAAGTTTTCTTTTGTAAGTGGAAGTAAAAAATACATCTGCTTCCCTTTTAGGAAATCGAAGGGGAAAACACTTGGTTCCTTTTTAAAAATCATGTTCCTATCAAAAAAATCAACCGGTGGACCGACGAAAAACGGGATAGCCGGGTACAATGGTGTGGAGCAGGGGCGCCATGCCTTTTGTCTGTAGTTGAACCATGGTGGCAACAGCCTGTTGCGCCATAATGTCGGGTTCTACATGATACGAAGTCAGCGGTGGAATACACAATTGAGAAGCCCGGTAGTCGTCGTAACCGGCTACCGCTACATCTTCCGGTACGCGCAAACCTTGCTCCTGCAAAGCTTGCACGAGCCGGCAGGCGACTTCATCGCAGCTGCACACAAAAGCCTGCGGCAGATTTTCCGGTAGGGAAAGGGGAATCAGCCGCCCTGAAGCATCACGGTCTTCCAGACGCCAGTGTGGGGTGGGTGTCAGGTCATTTGCCAGCAGGGCACGGCAATAACCCAAATACCGGTCCATAATGCTGGTGGTAGCGTGTATGCTGCCCACAAATCCAATCTGCCGGCGGCCACTTTGCAACAAATGACGGGTGAGCATAAAGCCGCCATTTAAGTTATCACTGACAATGCAGGGCAGGTGCAAATCGGCATCGTAAAAATCCAGCAACAGGCACGGAATGCCTTTTTCTGCCGCGCGCAAAATCAGGCCCCGGTTTATTTCGCCCATGAAAATCAGGCCGTCGGGTTCTTTTTCTTGCCAAGCGGCAGGCAATTTCTTCTTTTTTTCATCCTCTGCTGTGATAATGGTGAGTAAAGGCGCATAGCCATACTGGCCACATGTAAGGGACAGGCAGCGGTAAAGATGGGAGTAAAACGTATTTTCTGTAAAAAAGTGTTCGGCCACGACAATGCCCAGCACCCCTTCTGTTTGCAAACGGCGGCCCCGGGGCAGGGTATAGCCGGTTTCGTGCGCCAGCGCCAATACCTTCCGGCGCAGGTCATCACTGACCCCTTTGCGTCCAGCCAACGCATTGGATACCGACACAGTGCTAATGCCCAGCTGTTTGGCCAAATCGGCCATGCGTACTTTTTCTTTCATGGATGAACGGTAGCCTCCCCAGGTCAAAATGGAACAGAAGCACATGGAGCCCTGCAAAATGACTATATATCGAACCCTATGGGTCTGTCAAGAAAAAGCCGGCCGA
>CAJKJS010000489.1 GCA_905200265.1 uncultured Oscillospiraceae bacterium | reverse complement strand
AGGTGGGAGATTTTCTGAAGTGAGCCGGTAGGGAGTGTCCTTTTTGGCACAAAAGAACTTTTTCGGAAGGGGTTACCCTGGCAGCGAAAGCAGGAAGTTCCCTTCTACAAAAATACGGAGCTATTTTGTTATAATCGATATACCATAAAGAGGGCCAAAACAAGACGCAGAGAGAAAAAGAAAAGGGCTTGACTTGGAGCGTACTCCAGGGAGTATGCTAAACATGATCCGCAAGGGAGATGGACCGGTTGCACAAAGCGGAGGGAAATAGTATAATAACTTTGTGAGCAAACGGAGAGCTGGGAGCTCTCCGGAGGGAAAGGATGAAAGACATGGAAAAACGTGTGATTGAAAATAGATGCATGGATGAAGAGAGAGCCATGTATGCCTGTGAAAATGTGATTTTGCGGAATTGCCAGTTTGACGGCCCGGCCGATGGGGAAAGCGCCCTGAAAGAAGGACGGGATTTTGAGGTAGACCACTGCTTTTTTAATTTGCGGTATCCGTTTTGGCATGACCACTACATTGCCATTCGCGAGAGCGAACTAACGCCATTGTGCCGGGCGGCGCTGTGGTATACCGACCATGCGACCATTGAAAACACGAAGCTGCACGGGATTAAAGCGCTGCGGGAATGCCGGGATATTACGATCAAAGGCTGTGACATTGTATCGCCGGAATTTGGGTGGTCGGTTTATAATATGACCATGGAAGACACCACGGCGGAAAGCGAATATTTTATGATGCGCAGCGAAAATCTGCACCTGAAAAACGTGAAGTTTACGGGCAAATATTCGTTCCAGTACGTAAAAAATGCGGTGATGGAACATTGCGTGTTCCAGACGAAAGACGCATTTTGGCACAGCGAACATATCACGGTGATCGACAGCGAAGTAAACGGCGAATATTTGGGATGGTATTCGGATCATTTAACGCTGATCCGCTGCCGTATTACGGGAACCCAGCCGCTGTGTTACTGTCAGAATTTAACGCTGATCGATTGCGAAATGGTGGGGACCGACCTGGCGTTTGAACGTTCGGATGTAAAGGCTACGCTGACGGCGCCTATTGACAGCATTAAAAACCCCCATGTGGGACGGATTGAAGTACCAAGTGTGGGGGAAGTGATTTTGGACGAAGAAGAAGCGCTGAAAAAACGCTGTGAGATTGTGGTGACCGGGCAGGCATAACGGTTTTCCCATGGAAAACCCATTCCGGTATAGATTTTTGATATGACCGTTTCCGTTGCGGAACCTTCCGAAAAACGGTATAATATAGAAAAACAATTGTGGTTTTTTAACAAACAGAAAAAACACAATTTTCCTTTCACCGGGTGGCGAAAGGGTGCAGGCGTTGCCTGCCGGAAAGGAGCGGAGCGTATT
>CAJKJS010000488.1 GCA_905200265.1 uncultured Oscillospiraceae bacterium | reverse complement strand
GGTTGCTTGAATTATTTCTTCAAAAATATTGTCTAACTTTTTGGGGGCACTTCATAAAAGCCGCCTTTTTTAAAAGTCTCTTATTTGAGCATATCGGAGTTAGGTTCCACGGGCTGAGGCGTGCCACAACCGGTGCAGATATCATCGGCCGAAGCGGCGTTGCAGCTGACAAAGGTGTCTCCCACCGTGGCGGTTGCGCCGAATTCAACCGGCACAGCTACACAAATATCCTGGGTAATCGTAAAAACGCAGGAACCGTTTTTTTCGCCTGCACAGGTTACTTTCCCCGGCATAACTACGGGAGCCCCGCAGCATTTCGTGAACGTGGCGCCTGTTTTGGCGAAAGGACTCACCGTGACAGGTACGCAAATCGAAGCCGACTGATACCCAACGGTGGGGCATGTCTGATCTTCAGGGAGCATGCTAGCGTCCATATTGATTTTCCTCCTTTCTTTGTGGGCGTAGTCCATCGTATACATCATGTGACAAGATGGTTCCAGACGAACATAGAAAAGACGGAAAAACAGCATGGAAACTTTTTATCGCAAAGAGTCTGTTAATGCGATCATTCAAAGCGGGGGTCTTCCGTATGGCGATATTGTTTTCGGAAAGCCAGCGGTGTTAGTCCGCAGTCCTGACGAAAAAGGCGGATAAAATAATTATAGTCCGAAAACCCGCACTGTTCAGCCACTTGTGTAACAGAAAGATTTCCGGAAAGTAACAACTTGCGCGCGGCAGAAAGGCGCCGGCTGCGGATGAGTTCTCCAGGGGACACGTGCAGCTCATCTCGAATTTTGGCGCACAGAGTGGTTTTGCCAACACCTAAATGGTGGCAAAGAAAAGATATATCCAGGTTTTCCGTTAAATGGTTGTCGATCAGCTCAATGGTGCGGGAACCAAGAGTACCCTGATGGATAGCCAGCAAATTTTCCAGGTAAATGGCATGTGTACACGCTTTCATGATTTCGGCCGCTGACCGGATATAGGTAGGGGAAAGGTGGGCAAGAGAAGAAAAATCAGAGAAAAGTTCTTGCTTTTCCTCTTCTTGCAAAGAGAGCGCCCGGCAAGAATTTTCCCACTGAGCCATGGTATCTGTATCGTCCAAAAACTGACCAATCATCAGGTAGCCCAGAAGGCTGCCTTCCCCATAAATAGGAGAAGCGGCTTCAATGAGACCAGCATGGCAGCGGTAAATCTCCAAACGGCTACCGCGGCATTTGTGAAAGGCGTGGCGGTCACATTGTTGGCAAAGGGCGTCGACGGCTGGATCACGGCGAATTTTCTGGCAAAAAGGATGGGGGGCATCTGGTACAACGCAGATCATACGAAAATAGGGGTCGGTTACTCCAATACGTATGCCGGTCATGGTATGAAAACAGTGAAGCAGGTT
>CAJKJS010000487.1 GCA_905200265.1 uncultured Oscillospiraceae bacterium | reverse complement strand
TCCCTCTGTCATCGCGCTGCGCTGGGTTAGAATCCATTTTTCCCGGTCCAGAGGATTCACTCCCCGTCGGCGGGCGACAGCACCGAATTCCGGCGGGCATGGTTCATACCCGTCAAACCGGGCGCTCACACTGCCCCGCCCCCCAGACAGCGCCATAAACCGAACAGGGTACGAAAGGAACGTGGCCGCCGGTATCCGGCATTCCATAGTAAAGCGCCCCTGATGAATGACGGGGGTGTCATAGGTACCCCGCAAATTGATCATGTCGCCTATTACCTTGCCCAAACACGCTTCCGGTGCGGACAGGCGCACCCGCTGGATCGGTTCCAGTAAAACGGTACCCGTATGGGTAAGTCCGTCCATGACCGCCATGGGGGTAGCTAAAAAGAAATCGAGCGGATGAGTATGTACCGTGTGATGAGAACCACCCGTGAGCGTAACAGACAGGTCGATCACTTCCCAGTTATACAGCCCCTGCTGCAACGCCCGGGGCAAACACTGACGGATATGATTTTGGTACCGGTAAAAAATTTGGTCATTGGGGACATTGGAAGAAAAATGCAGCCCCGACCCCCGGGGACCCGGCTCGATCGATAGTTCAATAATCGCCCAGCACGGTTTGGGCATGGTATAGGCCGTATACCCCCGCCCGGCAGCGGCCGGCGTTTCTTTATAAATGACAGTGGGACTGGAAAACGAAGCCGTAAGCCCATACCGGCTCTGTAGCAGCGCCTGCAAAATTTCTTCCTGCATGGTACCAGTAATGGCAATATCCAGTTCCCGCTCTTCGGGGATGCGCTCTAATTGCAGTTTGGGATCTTCGGCCGAGAGTTCTTCCAGCGCCATGCCCAGGGCCTCGTATTCCTCCGGTTTTTGGGGAATCACCTGCACTTTCCACAACGGCACCGAAAGTTCCATGCCCGTTTGCCCGGCGATTTCTCCCAGAATATCCCCGGCTTTACAGTGGTGCAGCCCACATAAGGCAGCCACATCCCCCCGGGACATGCGCGGCAAATCCACAAAACGGTTGCCAGTGTACCGGCGGATTTGGGAAATTTTCTCTTCTTCCCCCGACGGCAGTTTTACCGTATCCCGGCAGGCAAGGGACCCGCCAAACAATCGCACATGGGCTACCCGTCCCATCGATTTATCGTGGGTCACCCGGTAGATCACTCCCGACAGAGCATCGTCCTCCCGATTACGAACGGGCCTTGCAAAAGATTTCAGTGCAGAAAGCAGCTCTTTTACCCCCATCCCCTGTTTGGCGCTGCCCATGAGAAGCAGTTCGATTTGCCCCTTTTCTACCTGTTCCTGTAAAGCAGATAGCAGTTCCTCATCGGTATCAAGGTCAAGAAGTGCCATTGCGCTGTATACGCCATTGATCTTGGCCGCC
>CAJKJS010000486.1 GCA_905200265.1 uncultured Oscillospiraceae bacterium | reverse complement strand
GACGCGGCCATGACGAAGGTTTTCCAGAGAGAAAACAAGAAGATCACCATCCCCGGTTTCCGGAAGGGCAAGGCTCCTCGTGCTTTCGTTGAAAAGTATTACGGCGAGTCCGCTTTCTATGAAGATACGGTCAACATGCTGTATCCCGCGGCGCTGGAAGAAGCCGTGAAAGAATCCGGGTTGGACATGATTGAAGATAAAATCGACTTTGACCTGGTTCAGATCGGCAAAGGCAAGGATCTGGAATTCAAGGTGAAGATCACCGTGAAGCCCGAAGTTTCCATTGAAGGCTACAAGGGCCTGGAAGTGACCAAACCCGAAGTGGTTGTCACCGATGAAGACATCGACAACGAAGTGAAAAAGGTGCAGGAACGCAACAGCCGTATGGTAACGGTAGAAGATCGTGCCGCAGAAAACGGCGACATCACCGTGATCGATTTTGACGGCAGCGTGGACGGCGTGCACTTCGACGGCGGCAAGGCCGAAAACTACAGCCTGGAACTGGGCTCCGGCTCCTTTATTCCCGGCTTTGAAGATCAGATCGTTGGTCACAACACCGGCGATGAATTCGACGTGAACGTGAAGTTCCCGGATGATTATCATGCGGAAGAACTCAAGGGCAAAGATGCCGTGTTCGCTATTAAGCTGCACGAAATCAAGAAAAAAGAACTGCCCCAGGTGGATGACGACTTTGTGAAAGACGTCAGCGAATTCGACACCGTGGATGCGTATCGCGCCGACCTCAAGGACAAGCTCACCACCGCTCGCCAGAATAAGGTAAACGATGACGCGGACAACCAGATCATCGACCAGCTGGTAGAAAAGCTGCAGGGTGAAATTCCGGAAGCGATGTATGTGAACCGCATGAACGAAGATGTGCAGGAATTTGCTTATCGCCTGCAGTCCCAGGGCCTGGATATGAAGACCTACATGCAGTACACCGGCCAGACGGAAGACAGCATTCGCGAACAGTTCCGTCCCCAGGCTGAACGTCAGGTAAAGATTCGCCTGGCTCTGGAAAAGATCGCTGTTCTGGAAAATGTGGAAGCGACCGATGAAGACGTAGAAAACGAGTACAACAAGCTCGCCGAAGCGTACAAGATGGAAGCTGACAAAGTAAAGAGCTTTATCCCGGCCGAAGAACTGAAGAAGGATATCGTAGTACAGAAGGCCATTGAACTGATACGCGACAGCGCCGTGGTAAAAGCTGCGGAATAAACCAAAAACAGCCTGCATAAATGTGGGTGTTTTGGCATAAACTTTGTTTTGTGTTTGCCCGCCGTGAACGGTTTGTCTGCGGCGGGCAAATCTTCCTTTTTTCCCTTTTCGTAGGATAAGGCGTAGGAGCAGAGGATCGGTTCGTGAATTTTTGATTGTGTCTGCGTGCATGAAA
>CAJKJS010000485.1 GCA_905200265.1 uncultured Oscillospiraceae bacterium | reverse complement strand
CCTGGTTTTAGTCGGTAAATAAGCTGGAAAAGAATCGGGTTACCGCCCCTTCCCGCCGTCGCTGAGGCGCCGGGGCCGTTTTGACTAAAATCGTGTCGGCCCCTAGTAAGCTAATATCCTCCCATGCGACCCGTACCGGCTGCGGCCGGCCGATAAGTCCGAAAAACCGCGGACGCCCGTACACCAGCACCGCCGAAAGCCGGGCCGTGCCGGTGTCCAGTTCCACGTCGCCCACTGCGCCCAGGCGCGCCCCGTCTTTTAAACAGATGACATCCCGCCGCTGTAAATCCGATACCCGGCAAATCATCGAAAAAGCCCCCTTTCCCTTTTGTAAGGGTATGTGGCTTTTTTCTTTTTCATGCCGTTACATGGCTTTTTTTATCCGGGACAGTGCCGCTTTTTCCAACCGGGAGACCTGGGCCTGGCTGATGCCGATGACCGACGCCACTTCCATTTGGGTGCGCCCTTCCATAAAGCGCATGGTCAAAATCTTCTTTTCCCTGTCCGAGAGCGCCTGCACCGCCTGTTTTAACGCGATTTCTTCCAGCCAGTCGTCTTCCCCGGCTCCGTCGCCCAGCTGGTCGAGTACATACACCGGTTCACCACCGTCGTTATACAGCGGTTCGTATAAACTCACCGGTTCCACAATGGCTTCCAGCGCCGTAACCACGCTTTCGACCGGCTGCTCTAATCCTTTGGCGATTTCTTCTACCGTGGGTTCCCGGTTCTTTTCCCTGGTGAGTTTTTCTTTCATCTGCATGGCTTTATATGCCATGTCCCGAAGGGACCTAGACACCCGCACAGAATTATTATCGCGCAAATACCGGCGGATTTCCCCGATAATCATCGGCACCCCATAGGTGGAAAACCGCACCCCCTGACTGATATCGAAATGGTCGATGGCCTTCATCAGCCCGATGCACCCCACCTGGAACAGGTCATCGGGATTTTCACTGCGCCCGGAAAATCGCTGGATCACACTGAGCACCAGCCGAAGGTTCCCTTCCACCAGTTCCTGCCGGGCCCGGCGGGCTGCTTTCTCATCGCCGCTGCGCATCAGACGCAGGCGCTCCATTTTTTCTTCTTCCGTCATCACCCGCAGCCGCGCGGTGTTCACCCCACATAGTTCCACTTTGCCATATTGCATGCCTTTTTCCTCCCGTCCCATATCTTCCGTTTGCAGTATGGGCCAAAAAGGAAAGGTTCATGCCTAGGAAAGACGAAAATTCCCCCGTAAGACAATGCGTTCATTTTTTACAACAATAGAAAATCCTGTCTTTTATATTCCTACATTTACTATTCTTTGGAACAAAGTCATTTAGTCGTTAAGAAAGGAACTATCATCTTAACACAATGACATCTTTCGAATGATATGTGTGTTTTTTCTTGCAAA
>CAJKJS010000484.1 GCA_905200265.1 uncultured Oscillospiraceae bacterium | reverse complement strand
CAGAAAAGAGATTAAGCCAGGTATTCGCGGCCCAGCGCATCGGTTACCATAATGGCATTGTAGAGCTGTTCAGGCGTTACATCACCAATCATGTTGTGAATCGATTCGCCTTCGGCGCAAGCCTTTTCGGCAGCGATCTTCACGTGTTCCGGATCGGATACACCCATTTCGCCCAGCGTGACAGGCAGGCCTACGCTGGTGCAAAAATCCATGACTTCATAGAATTCATCGGTAGAGGCTTCTTCCAAAATCAGCTGTACCAGGGTACCAAATGCAACGACTTCGCCATGCATCGACTTAAGTTCGTCCAAAGCGGTAAAGCCGTTATAAATGGAGTGAGCGGCAGCCAGACCGCCGTTATCGGCGCCCACGCCGGACAGATACGTATTAGCTTCAATGATGGCATCCACATCGGGAGTCATGAGCCCCAGTTCCACAGCCTTTTTCGCTTTGGTGCCATGTTCCAGCAGGGTGTCATAGCACAGCTGGCACAGAGCCATGGCGGATTTGGTTACGCCGCCATTTTCCAGGGACGGAGCTTTGGCTTTTTCGCACATACGGGCTTCAAAGAAGGTGCCCAGAGCGTCGCCCATACCAGAAACCAGGAAGCGAACCGGTGCTTTGCAGATAACCGAGGAATCCACAATGACCGCGTCGGGGTTATCCGGATAGAAAATGTAATTTTTAAAGGTACCGTCGTCTTCATACAGAACGCTCAGCCCGGTGCAAGGAGCATCGGTGGCGCACACGGTAGGCATAGAGATTACCTTTTTGCCTTCATAATAGGCAGTGGGCTTGGCCGTGTCAATAGCGGAACCGCCGCCTACGCCGACGACGACATCGATATTTTCATCCCGCACAATCTTGCGCATACGTTCAATTTCGCCGGTGCTGCTCACGCCGCCGAATACTTCAAAGTGCAGGCGAATGTCTTTGCCTTCGCAGCTTTTTTCAATCTTCGGACGGCAAATCTTTTCGCCGCTGCGGGAGCAGATGAACAAGAACGATTTGCCCATGTCTTTGACAATGTCGTAAAATTCATCCAGCGCGTTTTCACCCTGCACGTATTTGAGCGGGGCTCTCATCAGTTTCAACATGAAGAAGACCTTCTTTTTAGGTAATATTGCCTTTTTAGGCACCCTTATTATAGGTCCGTTGCATGCATTTGTCAATTCTAAGAAAGAACTTTTTTCGCATATCAAGAAAATATTTTTTATAATTTTACGAAAGAAGTAAAAAAAACAAGACCACAAACCCGATACAATTCCGATACAACTTTCGCTATAATAAGACGAAGAAAGACGATCATTTTTACCTGCCAGAGAGAAGTGTGTAAAAAACCGACTTTTCTTTTACCGGTCGGATGGAGAGTAAGGGGGATGGTTCAATGATAGAAAGAGAA
>CAJKJS010000483.1 GCA_905200265.1 uncultured Oscillospiraceae bacterium | reverse complement strand
AAACCGTTTTGACTACCGGAAACGGCGTTTCCTTCTCCTGACCTGTCAAAACCGATACATAATCGCCCCCTAAGGCGTGAATTTCTTTCAAAGCTCGTTTCAAGATACCCGCCGTTTGCACTTGAAAAGAGGCCTGGGGCGAAATAACGATATGATAGGCTCCATCTTGCATCTGCCGGTACAAATCCGAAAGGGTGGAACTTTCCTTTTCGAACTTTGTGTAGATACAGCCATATTGGACAGCCTGATGCGTATCACTGCCGGCAATAACAGGTTTACCGATTTTCTGACCGAGTGCATACGTTTTTTCTTCGGTATCTTTGCGATTTTCGGCGATGTTTTTTCCGTTAAGATCCAAAAAGTCCAGTCTTTTTAGCTGCACTAAAGGAAGTTCTGGAATATGGCCACCCGTGCGGAAGGGGTGAGCCGCCCCCACCAGGACATCGTATTCATCAAAAAGGTCCATCAATTTTTCAAACGGCAGGAACCTGCCGGGAATTTTATATGGTTCCAGGCGGCGGTTGAGTTCCAGAATTTCTTCCGCTTTCCCCAAACTTAGAATGTGACCGCCTTCCCGAATATCCGTTTCCATGCCGGGAAAAACCGTGAGACCGTTCGCAAGCAGCAACCGGTCGCCTTCCCGGTGGCAGGTATGCAGCAAATAGCCATACAGCTCGTCAAACTGCCAAGTATTAAAATGTTCCGTTAAACAGATGGCATCAAGCCCCGCTTTTTTGGCTTCACCAAATAGCCAATCTGTATACGCTGTGGAAAAAGGCAATCGTTTTGCCAATTTACCATGAGTATGAAAATCCAGTTTCAATCTGCATCCTCTTTTCTAAAACAAAGTAGAAGCAAATAATACAAGTGAAATCCACAAAAAGGAAACAGCCAGGAAAAGCCCGTCATTATAGGTGACCTTCAGCGTAGCCAGTTTCATTTTCTTTACGTCCCGGTTGACCGCCGCATACCGGTACCCCTTAATTTCCAGGGCTTCTACCGTGGTACGGGACCGTTTGGCTGTATTAAGCATCAGGGGATAAAACGCATGCATCACCACTTTGACCTGATAGCAAAGATAGGCGATTTTCCCCTTTAGTGTTTCGTGTACCGGGGGATTGCCGCGCAGCCGGAAAGACAGCAGAATATTCTGAAATTCCTCCATCAGCATGGGCAGAACCCGGTACGCATAGGAAATGGAAAAGGACAAACGCTCAGGGCACCCATACCACATAAGGCCATTGGAAAGGCGGTCGGGATCCAGCCCCGAAAACACGGTAACCGAAGCGAGCGAACAGGTGGCCACTTTTAAAGTAAGCATCAATAAAGGCACAACCGTTGTGGCGTTTCCGCCAAAGAAAAGCGAAACAAGGAATAGATACCCTGTTTGTGAGAAAACCCCCACAG
>CAJKJS010000482.1 GCA_905200265.1 uncultured Oscillospiraceae bacterium | reverse complement strand
AAATCCAGCGATAAACCTAAAAAGGAGCGTGTTGATTGTGAAGGAAGGTTATCAAAAGTACCGTCCGTTTCCGTCGGTTGATTTGAAGGACCGCCACTGGCCCGACGCCCGCATTGAAAAGGCGCCCATTTGGTGCAGCGTGGATCTGCGCGATGGGAACCAGGCGCTGGTAAACCCCATGAATTTGGAAGAAAAAATTCGCTTTTTCCGCACTCTGGTGGCGATTGGTTTTAAAGAAATCGAAGTTGGGTTCCCCTCGGCCAGTGAAACGGAATATGAAATTCTGCGGACCCTGATTGAACAGAACCTGATTCCCGATGATGTGACGATTCAGGTCCTGGTGCAGGCAAGACCCCATTTGATCCGTAAAACGTTTGACGCGATTCATGGAGCGAAAAACGTGATCGTGCATTTTTATAATTCCACGTCCACCCTGCAGCGCAAGGTGGTATTTAAGTCCGATATGCAGGGTGTTATCGACATTGCCGTGGAAGGTGCGCGGCTGATCCGCCAGCTGACGGAAGAAGAAATGAAAAACAGCGATATCCATATTCGCTATGAATATTCCCCCGAAAGCTTCTCCGGTACGGAGCCGGAAAATGCGGTGCTGATCTGTGACCGGGTATTGGAAGAACTGGGCGCTACGCCGGACAACAAAGTGATTCTGAACCTGCCGAACACCGTAGAAGGCAGCACGCCCAACCACCATGCCGACCAGATTGAATACTTTATTCGGAACCTCAAGGGTCGCGACAGCGCGATTATCAGTCTGCATCCCCACAACGACCGGGGCGAAGGCGTGGCTGCCACGGAACTGGGGCTGATGGCCGGGGCCGAACGGGTGGAAGGCACGCTGTTTGGCAACGGGGAACGCACGGGCAATGCCGATATTGTCACCTTGGCGCTCAATATGTTCACCCAGGGGGTAGACCCGGAACTCGATTTCCACGATATTAAGCATATTCGCGAAGTGTACGAATCCTGCACCCATATGAAAGTGCACGAACGCCATCCGTATGCTGGGGAACTGGTGTTCACGGCGTTTTCCGGTTCCCACCAGGATGCCATCAAAAAAGGCGTGGATTATATGCACGAACACGAAAGCGAATACTGGGAAGTGCCGTATCTGCCCATCGACCCCGCCGATGTGGGGCGGCAGTACGAACCCATTATCCGCATCAATTCCCAGTCGGGCAAAGGCGGCGCGGCGTTTATTATGCAGCAGAATTTTGGCTATGTGATGCCCAAAGCCATGTACCCGGAATTCGGCGCAGCGGTAAAGGCAGCCTGCGACGAAGCCGGACGCGAACTCATGCCCCAGGAGATCTTCGAATTGTTCCAGAAGGAATATTTCGGGGTCGATACGCCGTATAACCTCAAGCGCTACAAATTGTTTGAAGAAAATAATGCCGAC
>CAJKJS010000481.1 GCA_905200265.1 uncultured Oscillospiraceae bacterium | reverse complement strand
TACACCTATAAGAAAACCAAAAAACCATAGTAAAAGAGCCAATCAGAAGTTGGGGCGTGTGGGTCGCTTTTCTGGTTGGCTCTTTCCATTACGAGTTTTGGAATTATTTGTTCTCGGAAATCGTGCTATTTACCGGCGGCAGGCCGTAATAGGACAAAAGGCCCTCATAAACTCCCTGGGCGAAGGCGTCGGGGTCTTCCACCATTAGGCGGCGGTCGTATTCGTTGCTTAAAAATCCCAATTCTACCAGAACGGCGGGCATGGAGGTGCGGCGCAGCACATATAGTCCCGGGCGCACAAATACCCCCCGGTTATTCAGGCCCGTTTTGTCGTGTAACCCCGTTAAAATACGGAACGCCAGGCAGTTGGCCGGGCTTTCCCGGCTGTAGACAAAAGCTTCGCTGCCGGATACCGACGCATCCGCGGCGGCGTTGGCGTGCAGACTGATGAAAAAATCCGCCCCAAAGCGCTTGGCGGCCTGTACGCGGGCCTGAAGGCTTTCCTGAATGGTAGTACCCAGTTGGGTAGTGGGGTCCGGACGGGATAGTTCGGCAGTAAACCGGGGGTCCACGCTGAGCAGTGCGTACAGACGGCGCCCGACGGTAAACGTGATATCTTGTTCCCGCACGCCGTCGTATTCAGCACCGGCGTTGGGGTTCATGGGGTTATGGCCCTGATCAATAAAAATTTTGTAGGGCATGGGAAACCTCCTTTTTTGGCATGACTGCTGTATTCTATGCACCTCGTCCCAAAAAAGCAACGAAAAACCATGGTGCATTATGTGGAAGACTTCGCGAGGGTAAAAGATAAAAAATATTTATTCGAAAAAAGAGGAGCAGGACTATGAACGAAGAAAAACAGAACTTTGTGTTTTATATCCAAGTGAGGACAGAATCTACAAATGCTGCCACCGGAAGATGCCGTACAATTGATGTTGGGGCCGATCTGTTAAGTAGAGAATGGATAGGCACTAGCGTTGTCGACCGCAGCAGCCATGGCCTTTTCCTTTATGGCGTCCCAGCTGGGTTTGGGCCGGTAAAAAATTCGAGGAAGAGCGCTGTGTGATCCCTCTAACAGAAGAAGGGGGAACAGTATAACTCAGAATTTTATAGCGTAGTAAAACTATCACTCAGCATTTAAGAGTGTTATGCTACTAGTCACCCGGTATGACACATGGAGTTTTTTCCCGTTTAGCGTTTTTTCACGTTCAGCGAAATTGGGCAAGGAGGGAAGCCGAGTGTCTGGTGTCGTCATGACTAGGCTTTGGGGGCGCGCAGCCGATTACCCGGTACGACACATAAAGTTTTCGTTCCCCTTTTTCAAAAGGAGACAGGGTGGTGGGGCGGAGCCCCGCCTCGCCCGTCGCAACGGGCGAAATTCTTTTGTCCCCAAAGCGTGGGAGGGGGGAAGGCAAC
>CAJKJS010000480.1 GCA_905200265.1 uncultured Oscillospiraceae bacterium | reverse complement strand
ATTCTAAGATAATGCGGAAAGAACGGGCTTTTTTCGTGTTGAATCTGCCTTTTTCCTATGGTATAATTTGACCATATCAAGAAACAGACTGGCTCCGGCGCGCCTTTCCCCGCCTGGGTTGGTGGAACTTTCTGAAAGTAAAGGAGTGTTATTCTGAGATGGCGATGAAAAAAAGCAGCGTCCTGAATGGCAAAGTACTTATATTTGTAAACACAAAAACCGGTATGACCCTGACGGCTTGGGAAAAGCCCGATGGTTCGGTAGCTGCTGAAATGTCCGAAAAAGAAGGCCTTATCAACCAGCAGTGGAAAGTGGAAGCCGACGGCGAAGAAACCTTCCGTCTGGTGAACGAAGCATACGGCAAAGCGCTGGATGTGATGTTTATGGGTCAGGATAACGGGACCCCGGTTCACCTGTGGGATAAGAGCGAAGGCGCTACCCAGCTGTGGAAGATGAACGCCCAGCGTGGCGGCCGTTGCCAGCTGATCCATGCGGAAAGCGGACGGGTGCTGGATGTGATTGCCATGAGTGAAGAAGAAGGCGCCGGTTTGCAGATTTGGGACGCAACGGAAGGGGAAACCCAGATTTGGAAAGCCGTCGAAAAGAAGCCCGAAGGCGCGAAGAAACCGGCCAGAAAACCCTGCGCGAAAAAAGCGGCAGCGGCAAAAGAACCGGTAGCGAAAGAAGAAGCGGGTAAAGCGACGCCGGCTACGAAGGCGGCATCGAAAACGGCCACGAAAAAGTGTGCTTCCCGCAAAACGAAGAAATAAGAAAAAAGCTTTCACACCCTTTTTGCAGCGTACGTTGCAAAAAGGGTGTGAAAATTTCTTATGGTACCGGATTTTTCGAAAGAAACTGACAGAAACGGTTTTTTACCCGCAGGTTTTGGCAGCTGTTTAGCGGCTGTTTGGCCTGCGGCTTTCTCATTTTTAGCTAGTGGGTTATAAAAGCTAGCTGACGGTGAACAAATGGGTGAGGGAGTAGGAAAAATAGGGACGATAGAGGTCCGTTTTTCCTTTTTTAGTGGGAGGAATCAATGGAGATATTCGATCAGGTGAACGTGTATTCCGTCACCTTGCGGCTGACCTTGTCGCTGGTTTTAGGCGGTTTATTGGGGATGGAACGGGAACAGAAGCGCCGCCCGGCGGGTTTTCGTACCTATATGTTGGTTTGCATGGGGTCGGCGCTGGTGATGCTGACCGGTCAGTATGTCGCCGAAACCATGAATGTCAATGATGTCTTGCGCATGGGTGCCCAAGTGGTGAGCGGTATCGGCTTTTTGGGGGCAGGCACCATTATTGTGACGGGCCACCAGCAGGTCAAGGGCTTAACAACAGCGGCCGGTATTTGGGCTGCGGCCTGTTTAGGGCTCGCGATTGGCATTGGGTTTTATGTGGGGGCCATTGTGGGCTGCCTTT
>CAJKJS010000479.1 GCA_905200265.1 uncultured Oscillospiraceae bacterium | reverse complement strand
ACTTGAACCGGCGACCTGCTGATTACGAATCAGCTGCTCTACCAACTGAGCCACAATAGCATTCCGAACCGCCTTCACATATCGTGCCGACGGTTATAAATTATAGTACAAAAAACCGGTTTCGTCAAGAGGGTTTTCGAAAAAAACAAATTTTCTTTTATTTTTCCTTTTTTCGATACGCCTGGAACGGAGAACAGAAGGCTTTCACCCGGCGGCGCAGCATGGGTACCGTTTCATGGCCGGGCCGCATATAGCGGTTGAGCCCCTGGCGGTACAGTTCCCGGCGGACTTCAAACGGGGACTTACCTTCGTCGAGCATGCGGTCCACATACTCCATCACAGCGGCGGGCAGCACCTGTTTTTGCATGATTTGCTGCATGTGCAGGTTTTCGCTGCCGGTACAATCGGCCAGATCCCGCACCCGCAAGAGCGCTTCCACCCGCTGTAAACACTGGGTCGTCGTAGCGGTTTCCAGTCCACAGGGTTTTAACACACTGAGTTTCCAGTTGACCGGCTGTACGCGGGAAGCCCGCAGCAGAGCGGTATACAAAAACTCTTCGTCAAAGCCACAAGCGCATTCCCCGTGAAAATACACCGACTTTTGCCGCAGGAAATCGGTGCGGAACAGCACCTGAACCATTTGCAGCGGAAACGCCCCGGAAAACACGGCGGGCAAATAATCGATGCCCTGGCGGCAAGGTGCGTCGTCCTGGGGGGTGTTGGGGTCGGTATATGTGCCACCTTCGTAAAAATAGCCAAAAGCCATTTCGATATCGTCCCGGGCCGCGGCTTTTTCCAAACACGCCTGCAAATATCCATCGGGCAAACGCTCTGCGTGGGAAAGGAAACAGACAAACTCCCCTTCCGCCCGGGAAAGCCCGGCCTGACAGGCGGCCGCCATGGTACTGCCCCGACCGCTTTGCAGCACGCAGCCGTGCAGCCCTTCCCGCGTCAGCGCTGTCAGGGCCCGGAACACGGTGTCATCGGAGGACCCCCGGTCCACCAAAATCAATTCGGCAGACTCGGGGGCTTCTTTCTTTAATTTTTCTGTCATTTGCCATACCGTTCCGCCCTGATTTTGCAGCGGAATGATGACGGAAACCATAATCTTTTTCAAGTTCGGATACCTCGTATTTTTGTGCCTATACTAAAGTATACCACTTTTCAAAAAAGAAAAAAGGCTAAATTTTGACAGAACTGTAAATTTGTTTGCCGGATTTTTGTTAGAAATCCACGCGAGTACCACCGGCGCGGCGTACCGACAGCACGTGACAGGTGCCTTCCCCAAAGACCTTTTCCATTTCGGTCTTGTAGTGGCTGAGTTCTTCTACCGGCACAAATGCCTGCACCGTACCGGCAAAGCCGCCGCCGTGAACACGCCAGGATGCCTTGTTGCCTGCCAGCAGGTGTTCCGACAGAGCC
>CAJKJS010000478.1 GCA_905200265.1 uncultured Oscillospiraceae bacterium | reverse complement strand
TTACGGCAATCTGATCAAAACCACCGCCGCCGCTATATAATTGCAGGGTTGTATACGGAATATAAATGAAATTGGGGATATAACTGCTAAGGAAATTTTGCAGCAAACCGGTGCCGGTTTTGACAACACCGGCTACCATAAACGAATACGTGTACTTGCCTAGCTGAATTTGCACAGTTTGTCCGGCCGATTGAGTGGTACCAAATGCTTCTTTTGAAAAGCTCTCATCAATCAAACATACATTCCGGTATTCTGTGCAATCACGGCCACATAAAAGCCGTCCGCTCGTTACTTGCAAAGAAATGATATTCGCTGCATGATCGCTAACTCCCCACAACATCGCTTCACTTTCCTGCTCATTGGCACACAAGGTTCCCGTTTTCATCATAACAGGTGAAAGTTCCTCTACCCCTTCGGCATCACGAATTACATTTAGTTCTTCTTCACCTAATGGGCTGTAATCAGCATTTTCTGTTCGAATCGTTAAACTACTTAACCCCAGCGCTTCCATTTCGCTATTGAGCATATCGCTACCATACTGAGAAATTACACCGATTAAAACAACAGAAGCCACCCCAATCATAATGCCCAGCATGGTCAAAATTGTCCTAAGCGGCCGGCGAAACAGAACCCGAAAAGCTTCTTCTACATATTCCACAGGTCTCACACCCCTTCCGATGATGTGCACCGCACAATTTCACCCGCCTGGCACTCGTTTGGATTCAAAATAATACGGGAATCGGCCGTCAGACCTTCAGTTACCTGTACGCCTTCCGCATACTCTTTCCCCAACGTGATAGCATGCATCGTAGCGGTATTCCCGTTTTCGACCGTTAATACGTAAGGGTTTTGATCGGAATCATAACAAATAGATTCGGCCGGAATGAGCAAACTATCAGGAGCCGATTCGGTAATAATTTCGGCCCGCACACGATAACCAGGTTTTAAGAGAGACTCTTTATCTGAAAACGTGAGGATGGTTTCAATGACTGTATCGGTTCCCGTGGTGGAAGTTTGTGAAACAGCATCCGACGCAATACGTGTTACCTGGGCATTCAGTGCCGTATCCGGAAAGGCCGTTGCATAAAGCCGGGCGTCTTGACCATTTTGTACCGCACCAATGTGTGATTCACTTACGTTGGCGCTTATAACCAAATTATCATCCGATGCAAGCCCGCAAAGGCTTTCTCCCGTATTGACCACATCATCGGCTTGTGCCTGTATGTCTGTGATACATCCATCAATGGGTGAGAGAATCGAAATACGCTCTTGCCCAGCCAGCAAAGCCTGAGCGCCGCTTTCCGACAGACTAATTTTTCCGGCAGCTGCAAAAGCTGATAACGCACTACTGTCAGCAAGGCCGCTGTACTGAGCGATCATGTCTTCTTCAATCGGAACGGCATGGCATAGTACGTCCCCTTTTTCTA
>CAJKJS010000477.1 GCA_905200265.1 uncultured Oscillospiraceae bacterium | reverse complement strand
TCGGGGGCTCTACCTATTTGCCTTTCTCATGATGACAGCGAAAGCGATTTTGCTTTACCATTTTTCCCGGGAAACAAAGCAAGGGCTGATTCGTAAAAACGAGACAAAAGCACTGCCCATGCGCGCTATGCTGCGCGGATATGGGCCTGTATTACGGCGCATTATCCATTCCCGCGCCATGCTCACCGCTTTTTTCCTGATGCTATCCTACAACATCACGAACACCGTCATGAGCAATTTTCTGCCGCTCTATATCACCCAAAATGGTCAAATTAGTGAAAGTATGATCTCGGTTTTTTCCTGTTTACAGGCACTGGTCATTTTTCTTGTCATGCTCACCATTCAGGGACGGCTGGCCCGGCTTCCCTACCGGCCTGTTTTGCTTACTGGATTCCTTCTTTTTGTGCTTTCGCACATTTGGCTTTTGTGCATGCCCAGCGGCCATATGGCAGTATGGATCTGTTTTTACCTGCTCTATGCCTTGTCGCTGGCGCTGATTTCTCCTCGCAAAAGTGCGCTGGTGGCAGAGTTTACCGACCCGCAGGAACGGGCGCGGGTCACCGCTGTACTTTCCATGGCCATGATCGCCCTGACGTCCCCCATCAGTTATCTGACGGGGCTTCTCTCTTCCCTGGACCGCACCCTGCCGTTCTGGCTGGATATTGCCGTCGCCTTTTTTACTTGCGTCGTGCTGGTTACTTCCCGGGAAATGAAAAAGTTGGACCAAAGTCATTCCTAAAGGAGGTTCCTTCATGCACATTCCGCAAAGCGACACCCAATCTCTTTCCATTCTTTCGTTTGAAGACAGCCGGCTCGAGGCAGCGGAGCGGGAGCACCCGGATTACGACCGAGATGCCTGGCTATATATCCCCGATCATTATGAAGAATACCGGTACATATTGGGCACCCGGGGTCACAAGCCGTTAATCTGCCTGGGGGTGAATCCTTCTACGGCCATGCCTGGAGCTCTTGACAACACGCTGAAATCCGTAGAACGGATTGCCCACCACAACGGGTTTGACAGTTTTATTATGCTAAACGTCTATGCTCAGCGGGCCACCCGGCCAAACGATATGGACCGAACATGTAACGAATGGCTGCATGGAGAAAATTTGCAGGCTTTTCGCTATGTACTAACGCAAAGTGACACACCCCCTTGCGTGTGGGCGGCCTGGGGTGCTGTGATCGAAAAGCGCCCCTATTTATTCCGCTGTGTGTGGGATATGGTGCAAACCGGGCGCTCCTTCGAGGCCCGCTGGGTGAAAGCCGGTGCTCTTTCCAAAGTGGGGCATCCCCATCACCCGCTCTATCTGCGCTCGGATACCCCCGTGGAAGATTTTGACATTGAAACTTATCTGAATAACCAGCAAAAACGCTTTGCTTCTTCCTAAAAGAAAAAAGACAGCCTTTTTGAAAAGGCTGTCTTTTT
>CAJKJS010000476.1 GCA_905200265.1 uncultured Oscillospiraceae bacterium | reverse complement strand
TCTCCACATGCCGGGTGCGGGGGAAAAGGTCGACGGGGACGGCGGTTACCAGGTGGTACCCATTCGCCGCAAAATACGTGAGATCCCGGGCCAGGGTGGCCGGGTCACAGCTGACATAGACGACTCGGGCGGGCGCCATGTCGCTAACTGTATGACACAGTGCTTCTCCGCAGCCTTTGCGTGGCGGGTCCAGTACGACGACATCCGGTGTGAGCCCCTGTTCCTTTAGATGTTGGGCGGCCTGAGGGGCATCCATGCACAAAAATTCGGCATTCTCAATTCCGTTTGTTTTGGCATTTTCCCGGGCGTTTTCAATGGCTTCGGGCACGATTTCCACACCGATGACTTTTTTTACCTTGTGGGCCATGGAAAGGCCGATGGTACCGGCCCCGCAGTAGAGATCGAGCAGCGTTTCCTGCCCGGTAAGCCTGCACAGTTCCGCCGCCTTTTGGTACAGCCGCTGAGTTTGTTCCCGGTTTACCTGATAAAACGAAAGAGGAGAGAGCCGGATTTGCAGCCCACATAGGGTATCCGTTAGTTCCGGCGTTCCGTATAACGTACGGCAATCAGGCCCCAGAATAACATTGGTCTTTTCCTGGTTCCTATTTAGAATGATACTGGTAATTTGGGGAAAACGGGATGTAAGAAGGTGGCATAATTCTTCTTCGTCTTTTAGCTGCGTAGCATTTGCCACTACACAGACCATCACCTGCCCGGTGGAACCAGCATAACGCAGATACAGATGGCGCAAGACTCCGCGGTGTTCCGTCTCCTGGTACACGGGATTGCCGCTTTGCTTTACCCACTGAAGGAAGACAGCGGCAATTTCGTCAAAAATAGCCGGCTGCAACAGGCAGCTGCGGCACGGAATAATCCGGTGGCTGCGGGGTGCATAAAATCCCAGTACAGGGTTCCCGCTTTCATCCACACCCAAAGGGAATTCGGCCTTATTGCGGTAGCGAAGGGGAGAAGGAGCCGCCATGATCGGTTCCATGGTAGGGTGATCAATGCCCCCTAACCGTGTCAGACAATCACGAACTTTCTCCCATTTCGCCTGACATTCGGCTTCGTATGAAATATGGCGGAACACGCAGCCGCCACAAGGTGGGCAGCAGTCGCAGTCCGGTGAGATTCGGTCGGGGGAGGGCGACAGAATTTCTTCGATCCGCCCAAACGCATAGTGGGAAGCCGGTTTGACAATGCGTACCTTCAGCCAATCGCCAATCGCGGCATGGGGGACAAAAACAGCCAATCCGTCGGGCTGGTCGTTTAACCGGCCTACGCCGCTGCCCTCTGAAGTGTACCCGGTAATATGGAAAGTGACGATTTCGTTCTTTTTTACGGCTTTTGTAACGCTCATACTCTAAACCCGCCTTTTATAGAAGAATCCAGCGAAAACCGGATTTTTGTCACCGTTATTATACCATGC
>CAJKJS010000475.1 GCA_905200265.1 uncultured Oscillospiraceae bacterium | reverse complement strand
GAAATGAGCGCAAAAACCTGTGAATCTCTGCTATAATATCCTCGTATACCTAGATTTTACGGGGATTTTACAGTTCGCCCGTGTTTTTTAGGAGCAGTTGAATTTTTATCCTATTCGTACTACAATAAGCAAAAAGCCCGGAAGTCCGTCCGGGGAAAAAGGAGGTTGCCCTGTGCGGGGTAAAAAATCGAAGAATCGAATTGAGCACGGCAAACCCAGTTGGCATGCTGATGAACAGATTAAACGTATCCGAATCCTGATGGTTTTGGTTTTTGTATTGCTGATTACCGTAACTGGGGTAGGGGTGTGGTTTGCCTACTCGCAAATCCACGAACTGGCCCAAAATGGTTCGATACTGGAAACGAGCAAGCAAGAAGAGAGCAGCCAAGGGGAAGAAGAAGCGCTGCCAGTTTACAGCGATTCGTTCTGCCTGAAAATCTGTTCGGTGGATGATCCGTTAGAGGAAGACGAAGAACCGGAACTGACCGAGTACGAAGGTGTTCAAATGGACAGCCGGATCGTACCGGCCCTGGAAGCCTTGCTGCAGGCAGCAGACGAAGCCGGATGCCCTATGAAGGTGACTAGCGGCTATGTCAGCCCGGATGAGCAGAACGAACTGTACGAGAAGGAAGTGCAGCGCCTGATGAAAGAAGAGAAACTTTCCCAGGTTATGGCCGAACGGCAGGCGGAAAAAACGGTACCCAAAGGCGGATGCAGCGAAGGGCAGACCGGGATGACCGTAACAGTCAGCCAGGCGGATGATTCGAGTACGGATTTTGAAAAAACAGAGGCCTATAATTTCCTGGTGCGGTATGCGGCCGATTACGGATTTGTGTTCCGCTACCCAGAAGGCAGCGAAGTAATTACCAATCATGACTTTGATCCTACCAGTTTGCGGTATGTGGGTACGAAAAATGCCCAGCGTATGCGGGAAATGTCCATGTGCTTGGAAGAATATGTAACGTACCGTTCCAACGCACAGGGGTGATTGTGAGAAAAAAGCCGTAAATTTCGGGAAGAAAATGCGAAAATCATGGTTTTTTAGCTTGCATTTCGAATTTGCTTGTGCTATAATCCATTTGTTAATCTTGCAGTACGGCTGAAAGAGGTGACCAGACAACATGAAAGAAAATCTGCATCCCAAGTACGAGAAGACCACGATTACCTGTGCCTGTGGCAATGTGATCGAAACGGCCTCTACGAAAAAGGATATTCGCGTGGAAATTTGTTCCAAATGCCATCCGTTCTTCACCGGCAAACAGAAGTTGGTGGATACCAGCGGGCGCGTTGATATGTTCAAAAAGCGTTACGGCCTTGGCAAATAATTCACAAAGCATAAAATACAGGCGGCGCATGTGGGCTAACCAGGCGCCGCCTATATTTTTTTGAAAAGGGGGCGGATGGATGACGGAGTATCGAACCGTAAAGGCATTT
>CAJKJS010000474.1 GCA_905200265.1 uncultured Oscillospiraceae bacterium | reverse complement strand
ATGCTATACTGAGCAAGTGCCTGATAGAAAGGCATGGGCAAACCTAACCCACTTTGCCCCATTTTGCCCGTTCTGCTGCAGCCGTGAGCACAGAACAGGCGTTTACATCGAGGTGTTATTTGCATGAACAAAAGACTGCCGAAAAGCAATCTGCTTTCCCTTTCTTTTTTGACAAAAGGAAGCCGGGGGCATTTTCTGCTTGCCTTTGCTTCGGTGATTCTGGCAGTAATCACCGGCTACCTCACGCCACAAGTTTTCCGCATAACCGTGGACTCTGTATTGGGAGATGAACCCTTTTCGTTACCGGGGTCTCTTGTTTCCCTGCTTGAATCCTGGGGCGGTCGCGAGGCGTTGAGGCAGAATCTGCTGATATGCGCGCTGGCCGCCCTTCTTTTTTCGCTTCTTTCTGGGCTTTTCAATTTTGGGGCGCGGCTGGCCATTGCCCACGGCACAGAAAGCACCATGAAGCGGCTGCGCGATCAGCTATTTGACCACATTCAAAAACTGCCCTATGCCTGGCATGGAAAAAATCAAACGGGGGACGTCATTCAGCGTTGTACTAGCGACGTGGATACCATCCGCAATTTTTTGATCGATCAATCTCAGGAAATGGTACGCACGTTGTTCCTGATTGTGTTTTCGCTCATCATTATGTTTTCCATGAACGCTACCCTCTCCTGGATTGCGTTGGCTTTTATGCCGGTCACTATCGCCTATTCCGGCTTTTTCTTTAAACGGATTGCCCGTAAATTCCAGGCCGCTGACGAGGCGGAAGGGGCCGCTACGGCCATGGTACAGGAAAATCTGACCGGCGTGCGGGTCGTGCGGGCTTTTGGCCGCGAAAAATTCGAAATCGACCGATTTGATGAAAAAATCAACCGGTTTACCAACATGTGGGTACGGCTGGGGAATACGCTGGGCCTTTATTGGGGGATTGGCGATTTCTTTTCCACATTACAGGTCATGGTCATTATTGTCGCGGGCTGTTTCCAGGCCGCCCAGGGACAACTGACCAATGGAGAATTCCTAGCCTTTATTTCGTACAACTCCATGCTCGTATGGCCGGTACGAAACTTTGGCCGGATTCTCAGTGAACTGAGCAAAACCAATATTTCGGCTTCCCGTCTGCTGGCTATTTTGCGAACGAAACCGGAACAGGATTTGCCCGATGCTCAGTGCCCACCCATGGATGGGGACATTGTCTTCCATGATGTTTCATTCCGTTACAATGAAACAAAAGAAGTGCTCAGCCACATCAATCTAACCATTCCGGCAGGCTCCACATTTGGTATTTTGGGAGCCACGGGCAGTGGGAAATCCACCCTCATGTATCTATTAGACCGGTTATATGAACTACCGGAAGAAAATGGCGCTATCACTATTGGCGGTGTTGATATTCGTCATATTGCCCTCCCCTGGCTTCGGGGACACATTGGGATCG
>CAJKJS010000473.1 GCA_905200265.1 uncultured Oscillospiraceae bacterium | reverse complement strand
GTAAGCAGGCAAATCCGTGTGAGCGTGCATAGGACCGCCTTCGTGCATTACGGTCCACATAGGATCGATGGTGCTGGCGGAACGGGCCATCTGCTCTTCCTGCCAGTTGAGGATCAGGCGGGCGCCCTGAGCACACACGTCGGGATGCTCGTCTTTCACATCGTGCTGTTCGTGGGGGTCAGATTCCAAATCAAACAGCATTTCTTTATCAAACAGGTGGTATCCGTCATGCAGGGAACGGATGTACAGCCACTTGCCAAACCGGGCCGAGCGCTGGCATACGTGAGCCATCTGCGACAGGATGAGGTGATCCCGGCCTGTATCTTCCTGTCCCATCAGGGCGGGATAATAGCTTTCGCCGTCCCAGTTGTCCCATTTTTCCTGGCCAAGGGCATCAGCCATGGTGGGCAGTAAATCGAGGCTGTAGTGCATGGCGGTATTTACGCTGCCCGGCTGTACCCCCGGCCATTTGATAATAAACGGAATGCGGCAGGTGGCGTCATCTGCCGTGCCGTGCTCTTCGTAAATCCCCAGTTCACCCATGTTTTCCCCATGGTCGGCGGTGATAATCACAGCGGTGTCGTCATAGTGTCCCTGAGCTTTCAGCTCATTCAGCAGCTGGGCAATCAGATCGTCGCAGTACCGCACGCCACAGTCATACCCGTCGAACACGGCTTTGAGTTCGTCCATCGTTTCGGCTTTGCCCAGAGCCCGGGGATATTTCGGGTTTGTATTGCCGTCATACATGTTTAAATCCATCACGCTGTGAGGTCCGGCCAAGGTTTTGTGATGTTCCAGAATATCCGGGGTTACCCAATCGGGCATGGGAACATCGGCAAACGGATTGCCAAAGGATTCCGGGGCACGGTAAGGGGTGTGCGGGTCCCAGAAATGGACATGTAAAAACCAGTTGTCATCTTTTTCGTGGCGGCGCAGCCAGTCTAGTGCCACGGGCAGCACCTTTTCGCCGGATTCCAGCCCTTCGTCCCCTACGTTATAGCATTCGTTAAACCCGGCGTCAAACCACCAGGAGGAGTGCCGTTCGGCAAACGAGCTCACCGAAGCGGTGTGCATGCCTGCCCGGCGGAAAATCCGATGGAAGCAGTGATCATCCACCTGGTCACGGAAATCACGCTGAGCACCCGTTAACCGCCGATCAGCCGCTGTGCCGCCGTGGCCCACGGCGCCGTTGCGAATACCGAACATACCGCTGACCAGCGCCGCCCGGGAAGGCAGACACGGGGCATCGGAACAGTAGTAGCGGTCAAACCGCATGCCGTCCCGGCATACGCTGTCAATGGCGGGGCTGGTATTCCGGGAATAGCCATAACAGCCCAAATGGTCCGGGCGCAGGGTATCGATATCAAGAAATAGGATACGCAATGGTAAAACTCCTTTCAAAGGCCGGAGCCCTTTTTCTTTTATTGTACCTCTTTACACCG
>CAJKJS010000472.1 GCA_905200265.1 uncultured Oscillospiraceae bacterium | reverse complement strand
TGTCAGTGATTTTAATCCTTATATTGCCAATGCTTACCGGCGTACGGTAACAGAAACCATCGAACTGGCCAAAAAGCTGCACAGCCCTATCATCAATATGCATGTGGCGCAAGGCGTATATTTTACTTTGCCGGGCAAAAAGGTATATCTTTTCGATCAATATCGGGACGAGTATATAAAAAGCATGAGGGAATTCCGTCTTTTGTGTGAACAGGCGATCGGCGATTCGGGTATTATGATTGCCCTGGAAAACTGTGATGGATTTTCGTCCTTTCAGAAGCAGGCCCTTGATCTTCTTTTATCATCGCCGGTTTTCGGCTTAACGTTTGATATTGGGCACAATCATAGTTGTGGCGGTTTGGATGAGCCATATATACGTAAAAACCGGGAACACCTATGTCACATGCACATGCACGATGCGATGGGCCGTCAAAATCATCTGCCGCTTGGAACCGGGGAACTGGATCTTTTCTCGTACCTTCGTTTGGCCGAGGAGCAGTCCTGCCGCCTGGTATTGGAAACAAAGACGGTAGCGGCCCTGAAGCAGTCGGTGGATTGGCTGCAAAGCCGGGGGATAATGGGCAGCTTCTAAACATAGCACCTGGTCATGCGACTTTAAAAAGCGGGTGTGCCGCTTTCGAAGAAGAGAAAAGCAGTTTGAATTCTTTTCATAGTCATGCTATAATAGAAAGCCGTAAAACCATGCGGGTAGTTGATAAAGAAAAGAGGGAATCTTTCATGTTTTGCCGTTCGTGTGGAACTGCCATACCGGCCGGAGGGAAGTTTTGTCCTTCCTGTGGAAAGCCGGCGTCGGTACAGGCACCGGAACAAAAGTATAATTATTTTTTCTGTTCCCAATGTGGACAAAAGCTGCGTGTGCCAGCGGGGAAGGGAAAAATAGAAATTAGTTGCCCGATATGCCGGAACCGCTTTATTGTGCAGGACTAAGTAAGCAGGAGGGGTTCATTGTGTTATACACCGAGGCAACCAAAAAGGCTATGCGCCTGGCGTACCGCGCCCATCACGGTCAGATGGACCTAGGGGGCGTTCCCTATGTTTTCCACCCCTATCATTTGGCCGAACAAATGCAGACAGAAGAAACCGTTTGTGCGGCTTTGCTGCATGATGTGCTGGAAGATACCCCCCTTACGGCCAATGATTTGGAAAGGGAAGGTTTTTCGCCTGCCATTGTACAGGCTGTGGTGCATTTAACACATGAAAAACAAGTCCCTTATGAGGAGTATGTGCGGCAGCTGGCGGCCGATCCCATTGCCCGGGCGGTGAAAATGGCTGATTTGCGGCATAACAGTGACGAAACGCGTTGGCCAAAAGAAGAAGCCGGAACGGAAAGAGTCTTGTCTCGCCGGGAAAAGTACCGAAAAGCTCTGGCCTTTTTGGTGAGAGCGGGCCGTTCCGGCTGCAAGCCACACGACTGCATGTGGACCGTCAGTC
>CAJKJS010000471.1 GCA_905200265.1 uncultured Oscillospiraceae bacterium | reverse complement strand
TATTTTCCATTGGCGACACGGTGTGTTCGCCGGGCATGAAAGTGAAGTTTGACGGCATTCCGACCTTTGCCCCGGAATTTTTCTGCCGCGTAGAACAAAAAGACACCATGAAGCGCAAACAGTTTGTGAAAGGCACGTCCCAGATCGCCCAGGAAGGCGCCATTCAGGTCTTCCGCGAAGTGGGCGGCGGCATGGAAGAAGTGATTGTAGGCGTAGTAGGTACGCTGCAATTTGACGTGTTCCGCTACCGGCTGGAAAACGAATATAATGTGGAAGTGCGCATGGAAAACCTGCCCTACTCGTATATTCGCTGGATCGATAATGAAGACGTGGACTTGAAAAAATTGAGCCTGACAAGCGACACCAAAAAGGTGGAAGACATGCGCGGGCGCAAGCTGCTGCTGTTTGCCGGTGAATGGAGCATTCGCTGGGCCGAAGAGCACAACGAAGGGCTGAAGCTATCGGAATTCAGCCGCGGATAAATGTAAAATTCCAAAAGAAAAAGGACAGACACTCTAATGTCTGTCCTTTTCTTTTTATTTTTATCGTACCGGGCGCAGTCCTTTTGTCAGTTCGCGCACCACTTCGCCGGCTAAGATCAGCCCCGCTACCGACGGCACAAACGACACACTGCCCACGGTTTGGCGCTTCTGGCTGTCGCCTTCGGCTTCGGGCACATCGGCCCGAGGAGCCGGGGGTTCTTTCGAATAGACCACTTTCAGGTGAGGCACTCCGGCTTTTTTCAGCTGCTGGCGCATCGCCCGGCACAGCGGACACACGCTGGTTTCGAAAATATCGGCTACTTCCAGCTGGGTGGGGTCCAGTTTGCCGCCGGTACCCATGCAGCTGATGAGCGGAATGTTTTTTGTGAAGGCCTCTTTCGCCAAATCCACTTTGGCCGATACCGTATCGATGGCATCGAGAATGTAATCGTACCCATCCAGCGCCGGTTCCCCGCTGCCCGGCAGGTAAAAAACGGGATACAGCGATAAAGAGATATCCGGCCGGATGCTGTAAAGGCGTTTGGCCATCACATCGACTTTTTTCTGCCCAATGGTTTCCCGGGTAGCAATCAGCTGCCGGTTTAAATTGGAGGGCGCCACCACATCGTGATCCACCAAGGATAGGTGCCCCACGCCGCAGCGGGCCAGGGCTTCGGCCGCATGACCCCCTACACCGCCGAGCCCAAACAGCAAGACACGGCTGTTTTGTAATTTTTCCATGCCCGCATCCCCCAGCAGGATGCGCGAGCGCATAAACATGTCGTCCATCAAAACGTTCAGCCTTTCAGTACCGCCGCCACCGTACGGCCCATGATGCGGATATCCCCCCACACGGTAATGTGACGGAGATACTGCAAATTCAGTTCCGATTTGGGCGGCAGGATTTTTTCCACATAAATCGTTTCCGGGTCGCCTCCGGACGCCAGAATTTTGTCTTCGTCCTTAAACGCAATGCTGGACTGGGCCGTAACACC
>CAJKJS010000470.1 GCA_905200265.1 uncultured Oscillospiraceae bacterium | reverse complement strand
TCGAAAGGACTTGTTTTTCATGGCACAGCAGAAAAAAATGGTCGAAGATATAACTTCGATGGAAGAAGATTTTTCCAAATGGTATACGGATATTGTCAAAAAAGCGGAGCTTATGGATTACTCCAGCGTTAAAGGCTGTATGGTCATTGAGCCATATGGTTATGCCATTTGGGAAAACATCCAGAAGGATCTGGATGCCCGTTTCAAAAAAGTAGGCGTTCAAAATGTGTATATGCCTATGTTTATCCCGGAGAGCCTCCTGCAGCGCGAAAAGGACCATGTAGACGGCTTCGCGCCGGAAGTCGCCTGGGTGACACAGGGCGGCGAGGAAAAGCTTTCTGAGCGGCTTTGCGTGCGCCCAACCAGTGAAGTTCTATTCTGTGAGCACTATCAGAAGGTAATCCGTTCTTACCGCGATCTGCCGAAAATTTACAACCAATGGTGTTCTGTAGTACGTTGGGAAAAAACCACCCGGCCCTTTCTTCGTTCTTCTGAATTCCTGTGGCAGGAAGGCCATACCATGCATGAAACCGCCGAAGAAGCCCAACAGGAAACGTTGACTATGCTGCGCGTCTACGAAGATTTTTACAAAAATACTTTGGCTATCCCGGCAGTGGTTGGACAGAAAACGGAAAAGGAAAAGTTTGCGGGCGCCTTGGCTACCTACACGATTGAACCCATGATGCATAACGGCGTAGCGCTGCAGGGCGGTACCTCTCACTATTTTGGCGACGGCTTTGCAAAAAGCTTTGGCATCACCTTCACCGGCCGTGATAACACCCTGCAGAGTCCCTTCCAAACCTCCTGGGGCGTATCCACCCGCATGATAGGCGCCATCATTATGGTGCACGGCGACGATAACGGCTTGGTGCTTCCGCCTAAAATTGCGCCTATCCAGGTTGTGATTGTACCGGTAGCCCAGCACAAGGAAGGCGTATTGGAAAAAGCGGGGGAGCTTTATCACAGTTTGCAGGAAAAATTCCGCATCAAACTGGATGACAGTGAAAATTCTCCCGGATGGAAATTTGCCCAGTATGAGATGCAGGGTGTTCCGTTGCGTCTGGAGATTGGGCCAAAAGATATCGAGAAAAACCAATGTGTTCTGGTCCGCCGTGATAACCGGGAAAAGCAGTTTGTCTCTCTGGACAACTTGGAGGAGGCAATTGAAAAAGCCCTGGACGAAATCCATGATGCTCTTTACCAGCGGGCATTGGACAATCTGACATCCAAAACCTTTACCGCAAAAAATTATGATGAATTTCTGGACATTGCAGCAAATAAACCAGGGTTCATCAAAGCAATGTGGTGTGGAGACAGCGCCTGCGAAGAAAAGATCAAAGAGGATACCGGCGGTGTAAAGTCCAGATGCATACCGTTTGAAGAAGAACATCTCTCTGATGTCTGCGCCTGCTGTGGAAAGCCCGCCAAGCATATGGTCTACTGGGGCCGGCAGTACTAAATTTCTTTTCTTTATCTT
>CAJKJS010000469.1 GCA_905200265.1 uncultured Oscillospiraceae bacterium | reverse complement strand
CGGTATTATATTTCAGGGTTTCGATGTCCTCGCCTACTTTTTTGATCGTCTGATGCAACAGGGTTTCCAGCTGAGGACGAACATCGCCTTCCTGCAAAATGTTCTGCAAGTTATAGAAGCGGTCAATAAACCGGCGGCAGCCCTTGATGCCTTCGTCGCTCCACGGAGCCGCTTTTTCAAAGTCACCAATGAACATTTCATAAAGCCGCATGGTATCTGCGCCATATTCTTCTACAATCGCATCGGGATTTACAACATTGCCACGAGATTTACTCATCTTTTCGTGGTTAGATCCCAGAATCATCCCATGGCTGGTACGCTTGGCATAGGGTTCCGGCGTAGGAACAACCCCAATATCATACAAGAATTTGTGCCAGAACCGGCTATAGAGCAGGTGCAACGTCGTATGTTCCATGCCACCATTATACCAGTCTACCGGCGTCCAATACGACAAAGCTTCCTTACTGGCCAGTGCTTCGGTGTTATGCGGGTCCGTATACCGCAGGAAGTACCAGGACGAACCAGCCCACTGCGGCATGGTGTCCGTTTCACGCAAAGCGGGACCGCCACAGCACGGGCAAGTCGTATTGCGCCATTCCAGCATATTCGCAAGCGGCGATTCACCGGAATCTGTTGTCTCGTAGGATTCTACTTCCGGCAAACGCAACGGCAGTTCGCTTTCCGGCAGTGCCACATAACCACATTTATCGCAGTGCACAATCGGGATCGGCTCACCCCAATAGCGCTGACGGGAGAAAACCCAATCACGCAGTTTGAAGTTCACTTTATCGCGGCCAATGCCCTTTTCCGTCAGGTATTCTTTAATGCGTACTTTCGCATCTTCTACCGACAGCCCATCCAGAATACCGGAATTGACCATCACACCGGTAGCACAATCGGTGAAGGCCCCTTCTTCTACATTGCCACCCTTTACTACTTCAATAATGGGCAGCCCAAACTTTTTCGCAAAAGCCCAGTCACGGGTATCGTGGGCCGGCACGGCCATGATAGCGCCGGTACCGTAAGAAATCAGAACATAATCCGAAATAAAGATCGGGATCTCTTTGCCATTTACGGGGTTAATGGCCGTAACGCCCTGCAGGCGAACACCGGTTTTTTCTTTGGAATTATCGGCTGTACGTTCCAGGTCGGATTTTTTCGAAGCCTCTTCTTGATAAGCCCGTACTTCGTCAATATTTTCGATCTGGTCCACCCATTTTTTCAGATACGGATGTTCCGGCGACATAACCATGTAGGTAACGCCATACAACGTATCCGGACGCGTGGTGTAAACCGTGAGTTTATCTCCCGTAGTGGTGGGGAAATCGACTTCTGCACCATGAGAACGGCCAATCCAGTTGCGCTGCTGTGTTTTGACCCGTTCGGGATATTCAACCAGATCCAAGTCATCAATCAGCCGGTCAGCATACGCCGTAATTTTCAGCATCCACTGGCTCTTTTCACGCTGCACCACATCACTGCCGCA
>CAJKJS010000468.1 GCA_905200265.1 uncultured Oscillospiraceae bacterium | reverse complement strand
ACCATTGTAGGCATTACGTTCTTCTTCCGGTTCCCGAAACTCATGCGGGCGATCCAAGTGGAGGATACTACGCAGCCTGTGAAAGGAGCATAAATCTGTGGACCGTACGTTTTTCTTAAAATATGGGGAAAGGGATGTAGAAATTCCGATTCAGGGGGCTCATTCCATTCAGGTACTGCAAGAAAACCCGATGAAGGAAATCGAAGATCTGCGGGCAGCTTTTTATAAAGCAGTGGAACAGGAGCCTATCGATTCGCTTCCTTTATCTCAACTTATCGGAAAAGATGACCTTGTCACATTGGTTGTCAGCGATATTACCCGTGCCTGGATGCATCAGGACCAAATTGTTGAGCCACTGGTATCCTTTTTGCATGAGACCTGCAAGGTTCCCTATGCGCACATGGTGATTCTGATTGCACTGGGAACCCACCGGCCGAATACAGAAGAGGAAATGAAGCAGATTGTATCCCCAGCGGTATATGAAAACGTACAGGTCATCAATCACAACTGTGACGCACCAGATCTTGTATATGTGGGCACGACATCCCGGGGAACCCGGGTAGAAGTAAATCCACTGGTGGTTGGGCGAAAAGTCATCCTCATTGGTGGAACTGTTCATCACCTGATGGCGGGGTTTGGAGGGGGACGCAAAAGCGTACTGCCAGGAGTCAGTTCCCGGCGTAGCATTCGGGAAAATCATGAACGGGCGCTAAGTCCTACCGAAAAGAAAACCGATGATAAAGTGGGCAGCGGCAAACTGTCGCTCAATCCCATTCATGAAGATATGGATGAAGCGGCTGCGCTGGTAGCCCCTGTATTTGGTATTAACCTGGTGGTAGCGTCCAGCGGTAAACACAGCGGACTGTTCTGTGGGAACTGGCGTACAGCCTGGGAGGCCAGTTGTCGGTATCAGAAACAGTGCTATGAAGTGCCGGTGGATCATCTGGCCGATGTGGTGATTGTCAGCTGTGGGGGATATCCCAAAGATATCAACCTGTATCAGGCTATTAAAAGCCCGCTCAATGCCATTAACGCTATGAAATCCGGTGGAACGCTACTCTTCTTGGCGGAATGCCGGGACGGAGGCGGTGCTAAGGACTATTTCGACTGGATTCGTCCGCTAAAAGAAGGACGGCTGGATGAAGCACTCCGGGCCGATTTTACGATTGGGGGCTATATTTTCTATGCTACCTGTGAATGGCTGCGCCGGGGAAACATTTTCCTAATGTCAGAACTGCCGCCGGAATTGGTGAAAGAAATGAACATCACCAGTGCCCCGCAGATTGAAACACTGCTAAAGCAAATTGATTTTACCGGGAAAGATGTGTATGTGGTGCCATATGGTGGGTATGTCCTGCCGGTACCTCCTGTCAGCGAGTAAAAAAGATACATAGACATAACAAAAAGGGTATTCGGAGTAAAAACCGGATACCCTTTCTTTATGAAAATAAAAGGATTTTGTATAGATTTTTTAAATGTGTAACCTTCA
>CAJKJS010000467.1 GCA_905200265.1 uncultured Oscillospiraceae bacterium | reverse complement strand
CGGGATCACGATTTAGACTATATTTTGCGAGAGGCCGTCACCCAGCAGGAAAAAGGAGCCGATATCCTGGATGTAAACGTAGGGCTTCCTGAAATTGACGAAAAAGCGACCATGTGTGAAGTGATCGATCAACTGCAAAGTGTAACTGATCTTCCTTTACAAATTGACACATCCAGTCCTCAAGTGATGGAAGCTGCTCTGCGCCGATATAACGGTGTGGCACTGATCAATTCCGTTAACGGCAAAGAAGAAGTGATGCATGCGATCTTCCCCCTTGTCAAAAAGTATGGCGGTGTCGTTATCGCCCTTACCTTAGATGAGGAAGGGATTCCCGAAACGGTGGAAGGCCGTTTAGCTATTGCCGATCGCATGATCCAAACAGCTGCCACATACGGAATCCCGGCTCGCCACCTTGTGATGGATGCTCTGACTATGACTATCAGCACAGGGAAAGATGCGGCCAATGTGACACTGGAAACCATTCGCAGATTGCACGAACGTGGTATATATACATCCCTGGGAGTATCAAACATTTCGTTTGGGCTTCCGCAGCGGGATATTATCAACTCCATGTTCTTTACGATGGCCCTACAAAACGGACTTTCAGCGGCTATCATGAATCCGAATGCAGCCGGTATGATGAATGCCTATCGGTCTTTTCTGGCTTTATCGGGACTCGATGAGAATTGCAGCCAGTATATTGCCCACTATTCTCAAACGGTGGCAACACCTGCACCGGCTGCAAACGAAACAGATGTTTCCCTAAAGCAAGCAATTATTCGTGGACTGAAAGACAGCGCTTACGCAGCAGCAGCCCAGCGGGTAAAGGAGAACGAACCCCTCACAGTTATTCAGGAGGATTTGGTTCCGGCCCTTGACCATGTGGGACAAGCCTATGAAACCGGTACGCTGTATCTGCCCCAGCTGCTCATGAGTGCCGAAGCTGCCAAGGCTGCTTTCGAAGCGCTGCGAGAAGTGATGGTTCGCAGTGGTATGACGGAATCCATGGAAAAGGGTACCATTGTACTAGCTACCGTACAGGGCGATATTCACGATATTGGCAAAAACATCGTGAAAGTACTGCTGCAAAACTATAATTTCCGGGTGATTGATCTTGGTAAAGATGTGCCCCCTCAGACCATTGTCGATGCTGTAAAAAAAGATCATATTCAGCTTTGCGGGCTTAGCGCTTTAATGACCACTACCGTAGAAAATATGGCAAAAACCATCGTACTACTCCATGAACAAGCCCCCTGGTGTAAAATCGTGGTAGGCGGTGCCGTTCTGAACGAAGAATATGCCGCTATGATTCACGCGGATCACTATGCCAAAGACGCGATGGAAACCGTCCGCTATGCGGAAAAGGTTTTTGCAAACTCCTAATAAAAAGAAAAAAGAAGCGGTACCCTTTATGAAGTGCCCCCAAAAAGTTAGACTATATTTTTGAAGAAATAATTCAAGCAACCGAAAGGGCTTGTTGTCTGTGAAGAGC
>CAJKJS010000466.1 GCA_905200265.1 uncultured Oscillospiraceae bacterium | reverse complement strand
AGCGATCAAAGCACAGAATCCGGTTGGCATTATTTTTACCGGTGGTCCGAATAGTGTGTATGAACCCGATTCTCCCACGATTGACCCGTCAGTTTTTGAATTGGGTGTTCCGGTGTTGGGTATTTGTTACGGCAGCCAGCTGATGATGCATCTGCTCGGTGGCCATGTGTGCAAGGCGCCTGAACGGGAATATGGCAAAACGTTGGTGCATACCGATGCTAGTTCACTTATTTTCCAGGATGTTAGCCGCGATACGGTCTGCTGGATGAGTCATAACGACTATATTCAGCAGCCTGCACCCGGTTTTACCGTGACGGCCTATACGGATAACTGCCCGGTGGCAGCCGCCGAGTGGGTGGAAAAGAAACTGTATGCGTTGCAGTTCCATCCCGAAGTGCTCCATACCCAGGAAGGCAAGCAAATGCTCCACAACTTTGTTTACCGTGTGTGCGGTTGCAAAGGGGATTGGAAAATGGATTCGTTCGTAGAAACCAGTGTGAAAGCCCTGCGGGAAAAAATCGGGAACGGCAAAGTACTGTGTGCTCTTGCAGGTGGTGTGGACTCCTCGGTTGCAGCGGCTATGCTGGCCAAAGCCGTGGGTAAACAGCTGACCTGTGTATTTGTGGACCATGGTCTGCTGCGTAAAAACGAAATGGAAGAAGTGTGTGAAGTCTTTGGGCCCGAGGGACAGTTTGAGCTGAACTTTGTTTGCGTGAACGCTCGCCAGCGTTTTTATGATAAACTGGCTGGGGTCGAAGAACCCGAAAAGAAGCGTAAAATTATCGGTGAAGAATTCATTCGCGTTTTTGAAGAAGAAGCCAAAAAGATTGGTGCGGTGGATTTCCTGGCACAGGGTACCATCTATCCCGATGTGGTGGAAAGCGGCTTGGGCGGTGAAAGCACGGTCATCAAATCCCACCATAATGTAGGCGGCCTGCCGGATTATGTGGACTTTAAGGAGATCATCGAACCACTTCGCGACCTGTTCAAAGACGAAACACGGCAAGCGGGCCGCGAATTAGGCCTGCCGGAATACCTCGTCAGCCGTCAGCCGTTCCCGGGTCCCGGTCTTGCCATTCGTATTATTGGTGCCGTTACGCCGGAAAAGGTTAAAATGGTACAGGAAGCGGATGCTATTTGGCGGGAAGAAATCGCCAAAGCGGGCCTTGCCGGTCAGATCAGCCAGTATTATGCGGCGCTTACCAATATGCGCAGCGTGGGCGTGATGGGGGATGAACGTACGTATGATTACGCTGTTGCCCTGCGTGCTGTAACTACTACTGACTTTATGACTGCGGAAGCGGCGCCTATTCCGTGGAAAGTATTGCAGACGGTTACCAGCCGGATTGTCAATGAAGTGAAGCATATCAACCGTGTGCTGTACGATTGCACCGGTAAACCCCCGGCGACAATTGAATTTGAATAAGGTAAAAGTGGATAAGAGAGCCTGTAAACCCGCACAACCACAGGGTTTGCGGTTTTTGAAAAATCC
>CAJKJS010000465.1 GCA_905200265.1 uncultured Oscillospiraceae bacterium | reverse complement strand
GGAGCCTTTTTTCTTACAGTAATCCCAACAGGTGCTGCATCAGCAGGCTGACGCCGGTAATACCCACCCAGCAGCAGAAGCCCAGCAAAATGGGTTTACCGCCGGTTTTCACAAGTTTCACCACATCGGTATGTAATCCGATGGCCGCCATCGCCAGAATAATGAAGAATTTCGACAGTTCTTTAAACGGGGTAAACCAATCGGCGGGAATCCCGGCAGCCGTACCTACCGTGGTGATAATCGACGCGAGCACAAAGAACAGGATAAAGAACGGGAAAACCCGGCGCAGAGAAAAGGTACCGGTGGTATCCGATCCGCCCTTTTTGGCCTGCCAGGTACGGAAAAACGCCAGGCACAGGGTGATGGGGATAATGGCCAGGGTCCGGGTGAGCTTCACAATCGTAGCATAGGCCAGCACCGAACCGCCGGTGGCGTGCAGGCTATCCCACGTGGAAGCCGCCGCGGTAACCGACGACGTGTCGTTAATGGCGGTACCGGCGAACAGCCCGAACCCTTCGTTTGTCAGGCCCATCATGCCGCCCAGGGTGGGAAACAGCAGCGCTGCCAACACATTAAATAGGAAAATCACCGAAATCGACTGGGCGATTTCCTCTTCTTCGGCTCCAATCACCGGGGCGGTGGCGGCAATGGCCGACCCGCCGCAGATGGACGACCCCACACCCACCAGGGTAGCGCTGTTTTTGGGGATTTTTAAAAGCCGGTACAGCACAAATGCAATGATCAGCGATGTAGCAATGGTAGAGGCAATAATCGGCAGAGAGGTCGCTCCCACCTGAGCGATTTGCGACAGATTCAGTCCAAATCCCAGCAGCACCACCGCATACTGCAAAATCTTTTTTGACGTAAACGTGATGCCCGCTTGCAAAACGGGGTACGAACCTGCTTTGCGGTTGAGCACCATGCCCACCAGAATACCGAGCAAAATAGCAAACACCGGCCCGCCGATGACAGGAAACGCCTGTCCCAGCAGCCAGGCAGGAACGGCCAGTATTAGACACAAAAGTAGTCCCGGTCCAATTTTACGGAAAAACGACAGCATAGAAAACGCCTCTCTTCTTCTTTTTTCTACATCCTTTTTGTGGCTTCTTGATTCTATCACAGGTGAATGATAAAATAAAATGAATCTTTTTTATACTTCCATAATTTTCCGTTATAGGTGATTGCTATGTTAGATCCGCGCCTGCACACATTTCTAACGTTGTGCGAAACTATGAATTACACCCGGGCCGCTGAAAGGCTGTGCCTGACCCAACCTGCTGTGACCCATCATATTCACTTTTTGGAACAGCACTATCATGTGCGGCTGTTTTCCTACCAGGGCAAAACCCTGCGTTTGACCGAGCAGGGGGCAAAACTACGGGATTTAGTCCGCCCTCTTTGGGTCAACAGTGAAAAAATCGACGAAATCATGGCAACCCCCTCCCCTGTGTTTTTGCGCATTGGGGCTACCCGTACCATTGGGGAATACTGCATG
>CAJKJS010000464.1 GCA_905200265.1 uncultured Oscillospiraceae bacterium | reverse complement strand
AAGAAACCGCCCGGTTTCATCAGGCGGTTTCTTTCTTGATTTTTATTTTGATTCGTGCTGTACACGTTTATCTTTTCGACGCAGCAACAGGAAATAACCGGTGCACAACGTTACATTCACAAGGGCCGAAATCGGCACGGCCAGGCTGATCAGATACATGCTGGCATTCGGCTGAATACTGAAGAAATACGATAGCGGAATACGCACCAAAAAGGCAGAAAACAGCCCCTGGGCCATGACAAATAGAGTGTGCTCCCGTCCATTAAAGTATCCAAGGAAGCAGAAGGTAAAGGCAATGATCAGGTATTCCCACGAACAGCCGCGCAGGTATTCTTCGGCTGCCGCCAACACCAACGGGTCGTTACTAAACAGTGACGCCACTTGCCACCCGGCAAAGAAGGTAAGCAGGAACATAACGGCTCCGAAGCCAACCGAAATACCCTGAGCCAGAAAAAGTGAGCGGTCGGCCCGTTTTTTGTTCCCCGCCCCCATATTCTGGGCCACAAAAGCCGACAGGGCCGACATAAAGGCCATGGGGACAATGGAGAGAAATACAAACAGCTTTTCTTAAATACGAACACCAGCCGAAGCAATGACCCCCAGGGTATTGACAATACTGGTGATAATCAAAAACGACATATTGGTCAGAAAATCTTGTAATGCAATGGGAGAACCCACTTTTAAAATACGGCGAACGGTCCCTTTTGCCGCATGCCACTGTTCTTTCACCGAAAAAGGCAGCGGGTTTTTCTTCATATACCAAAGCGAGAAGAACACGCTGCCCGCCTGGGCAATCACAGTTGCCAGCGCCGCACCGGCTGCATCCAGGTGGAACCCGCCTACAAACAACAGGTCAAGTGCCACATTGATAAAGCAGGCAATGAGTACAAACAAAAACGGCGAACGAGAATTTCCAAGCCCACGGAAAATACCGCTGATTCCATTATAGGCCGTAATAAAGAAAATACCGGCCGAACATATGCGGATATACCGTACCGTTTCATCAAAAGCTTCTTTAGGTACATTCATCAGCTGGGCAGCCCCAGGTGCAAACAAAATCATCAAGACGGTTAGGACTGCCGCCATCACTACAAACAGACGAATTTGTCCGGCCACAACTTGCCCGGCCCGGTCATTGTCTTTCGCCCCCACTGCCTTGCCCAGCAGCACGGTTACCCCCATGGTTAACCCGGTGATGAGGGATGTGATCACCTGCATAACCTGGCTGCCGGTGGCAACGGCCGATACACTGGCCGTGGGCGAAAACTGTCCTACAACCGCTAAGTCTACCCCACCGTAAAAAGCTTGCAAAAGCAGCGACAGCATGAGTGGCAGGGCAAAACGAATAAGCGGGGATAAAATGGGACCCGACAAAAATGCGTTTCCCCCATAAATTTCTTTTTTGTTTTCCATTCTAATTCCTCCGTACGAACAAAACTTGGCGCAGTAAATAATGATCCCCCCGCAAAGCGGGGGGTATTTCAGTTTCGGGCATAGCCCTAAT
>CAJKJS010000463.1 GCA_905200265.1 uncultured Oscillospiraceae bacterium | reverse complement strand
CCCGGTCTTTTCATCCCGCTTTTTTCAGCTGTTCACACTCTTCCCACATGGTTTCGGCAAAAATTCCGTACCCTTCCTGGGGGGAGTTTACCAGCACATGGGTCACGGCTCCGGCCAGGTACCCGTCCTGCAAAATCGGGCTGCCGGAAAAGCCCTGTACAATGCCGCCGGTTTCTTCCAGCAGTTCGGGGTCCGTTACCCGCAGCCGCAAATTGCGGGTACGCTGGCTTTCATCGTAATTGACGCTGATAATTTCAATGTCATATTCTTTCGGGGTGTCCCCTTCGGTGGTCACCAAAATGGTGGCGGGCCCTTCATGCACCTGCTGGCGCATGGCGATGGGCCGGGTTTCCCCGTCCCCCAGGGACCCGGTCAGGCGGCCATACATGCCGGTTTGAGTATTTTTCAGCAGTTCCCCGCAGGCCGTATCATCAGAAAAATACCCCCGCAGTTCCCCGGCGGCGCCCACCGCCCCGGGAATGACCCCGTTAATGGTCACCCGCAGCACGTCCCCTTTCGAGAGCGGCAGCAGTTCCCCGGTTTCGCTGCTGCACACCCCGTGCCCCAGCCCGGCAAACAATCCGCTCTCTTCATCCACAAACGTCACGGTGCCAATGCCCGCGGTACTGTCCCGCACCCACAGGCCACACCGCCATTTGCCGTCGCTGTCACTGCACACAGCCGAAAGGGTGGTTTCTTTCGTTTCCCCTCCCCGGTCAAAGGTGAGGGTAACGGGAGCTCCGGCGGACTGTTGGATGCGCGTAATAAAATCATCGCTCCCTTCTAACGTTTCGCCGTTTACTTTTTCGATGACGTCCCCCGCCTGCAACCCGGCTTCTTCGCCGGGACGGCACACGGCGCCGCCGCTCATCACCTCCGAAATTTCCACCACGGTCACCCCACTAGTGAGCATGCGCATGCCAAACGGTTCGCCGCCGGTTTCCACCATGGATTGTTCCTGCCTTTCGGCCACTACGGTTTTCACCGGCACGATTCCTAAAAAGGAATACTCCACCTGAGTCGTCGCGCCCTTTTCCCCGAAAACACTCTGTTCTTCCTGCCCGGTATAACGGGCCTGGATGCCGGTAAACGGCACCTCGATGCCGCTATCCTCCGTTACACTCAGCCTCTCGGGCGTATGCTGCCAGACGTATGCACTGCCTAACCCGCATACGCTGGCAAAAAAGGCGGCGGAAAGGGCCGCCGCTCTTGCCAAAAATTTGCTTTTTTTCAAATTTGTGTTGTCACCTCCCATTTGCGGACGCTGCTACTGTTCCCCAAAAAGGCGGCAATTTTTCCGGTTTTTCTTTCCTGTTTCGATCTGGAATCTTGCCTTATTGCAATTTTCTTCACATAATATACAATTAGTAAATTTTTCCAGTCAAAAAAGACCCCTTTCGGGGTCCTTATGTATAGGCTGTTATCTTGTAGACACATTCACACCGGGATCATCCATATACGGCTCTGCTCAATAAGAAATGATGTATCCTTATGCAAGCCATTGAATAAAAG
>CAJKJS010000462.1 GCA_905200265.1 uncultured Oscillospiraceae bacterium | reverse complement strand
ACCAGCAGGAAGAAGACGTGTCGTTTGTGCTCAACGATGTGTCGAATAACACCCTGGCGCCGATTACGGTACCGGGCAAATCCATCACCACGTTGATTGTGGAAGAATAAGCAATAGCCTGACAGGCCCGGCGTATCAACCGCCGGGCCTTACCCGCCTTATAGAAAGGAGAAGAAATTCGTATGAGTATTCGTCAAACCCAGTGTGGGCTGATCCGTGGGGTGCCCGGGCGTTTGCCCGGGGTGGAGATTTTTAAGGGCATCCCGTTTGCCCAGCCACCCAAAGGAGCGCTGCGTTTTTGCCCGCCCCAACCTCCCCAAAAATGGGAAGGCATTTACGAAGCCGACCGGTATGCCCCCGTTGCCTGGCAGCAGTTCTTTGACCCGGATTCGTTTTATGGCAATGAATTTTATCGGGATCACGACTTTGTGTGCGACGAAGACTGCCTGTACCTAAATGTTTTCACCCCGGAAAAAATGCCCGAAACCCCGCTGCCGGTTTTTGTATGGATTCATGGCGGCGCGTTTATGCACGGCAACAGCCACGAAAAGGAATTTGACGGCGAAACGTTTGTGCAAAAGGGTGTGGTATACGTCAGCATCCAGTACCGCACCGGGGCGCTGGGCTTTCTCACGCACCCGCAGTTGGAAGCGGAAAGTGAAGAGGGCGTATCGGGTAATTACGGCATTTTGGACCAGATTGCGGCGCTTACCTGGGTGCGGGATAACATCGCGTCCTTTGGCGGCGATCCGAAAAACGTCACGGTGGCCGGCCAGTCGGCGGGCTGTATGAGCGTGCAGTGCCTCTTGCACAGCCGCAAAGCCCAGGGCTTATTTCACCGGGCGGTGCTGCAAAGCGGCTACGGCCTGATGGGGCAAAACGGCCGGGACTACACCCGGGAAGGGGGCCTGTGGGCCGCCGAACAGCTGATGAAAAAGGCGGGATGCACCACCGTCGAAGAGCTGCGGGCCATGGAACCCGGGACACTCAAGGACCTGTGGTATGAAGTCAACAACGAAGCCGGGCGTATGTGCTGGGTGCCCCATGTGGACGGCGTGGTGATCGAAGACAGCATGCTGCAGCCCGATATTTCGCCCCTTACGGATGTGGACATCCTCATCGGCTCCACCGGCGATGATATCGGCTGTGACGATGGGCATCTACTGCGCCAGGGGGCGGTGCTTTTTGCGCACAACAGCCTGCAAAACGGACGCAAACCGGCGTATGTGTATTACTTTGACCGCAAATTGCCCGGCGATACAGCCGGGGCGTTCCATACGGCGGAAGTCTGGTATGAATTTGGCACCCTGTCGCGGTGCTGGCGTCCCATGACGGCGTGGGACTACACGCTGTCGGATATGATGTCCAGCTACTTTACAAACTTTGTCCGCACCGGGAACCCCAATGGGGAAGGGCTGCCTCACTGGCCGCCCTATACGAAAGAAGAGCCGGCTGAAATGCTGCTGGCCGATACGGTAGAAGTCATGATCGAAAAGAAATAAGGAGCCAAAAAAGGGCC
>CAJKJS010000461.1 GCA_905200265.1 uncultured Oscillospiraceae bacterium | reverse complement strand
CAAAAAAGCCGCCCCGGCCTTTCGCCGGAGCGGCTCTTTTTATGCGTTATTTTTCGAGAAGTCCCAATTCATTAAGATCACGTTCGATTAGTTTCACGGGCAACCGTAAACCATCTTCGTACCCAATGAGGAAGAGCATAACCTGTCCCTGATCATTGAGATACACCTGATTCACCCAATACGGTTCTTCCCAGGCGGGCAGTTCCACACTGGTGATCTCTCCCGTTTCCCGGTTTAACAAAATCAGTTCCGGCTTTTCCCGGTACGTCCGGTAAAACAGGTCGTACTGCTCGTTCCGGGTGGTTTCTTCCGCCATGCGGAACGAACCGGGGGTTAGCAGCCGACGCTGTAAATCGCCGTCTTTGATCGAACCAAAGAAAACGCTCTGCCCTTCAAAATAGAACATGTTGTCGTCCATTTCAAACTGCGTAGCATCCTGCGATAGGCCGCTGCCATAACAGTCGCCACTCACTTCAGACACATCCAGGTGCTGCACCGGTTTCATTTTATCGGTGTATACATCCAGCCACAGTTTCCAGCTGTCGTTTTCCCCGCGCTCCTTTATGAGCACGCCCACATGGCCGTTCCAGGTGGTTACACGACTGATCGTGCGTTTGGCTACCAAACTCCCTTCTTCGGGATAGCCTTCCGTCAGCAGGTTGTCCACTTTCCCCGTTTCCGGATCGTAGACATCCAGATACGTACCCTTTTTGTCCATGCGCACCAGCAGCAGCCGGCTACCAAAATCGCACACCTGGGTGTAAAAGCTGTTTTCCGGAAGATCGGGGACAATCTCCACGGTATTATCTGTCAAATGGATCGCCGCCAGGCTATCATACCCGCGGCTTTCCCCTTCGTCACATCCTCCTTCAATTACATACAGCGTGTCTTCCACCACCGTGCCCGTGGTATTGGCGCCGGACACATTCGTTAGCGTGCCCAGCTCCACTTTTTTCCCACTATCCCGGTAATAGCGCCAATATGTCACCTCCGTGACCCTGTTCAGCGCTTCTGTTTCCGTTGCTTTTTCATACACAAATCCGTCGCTGGTCTGGAACAACAGGTCGCCGCAGGCGATGGTTTGGTCGGTTTCGCCCTTGGCATCGGTTACTTCCTTCGGGCCATTGAGCGCCAGCGATTGTACATCGCTGAGGGTACAGCCCGCGGCACTCACCAGCATGAGGCAGCTGCTAAGAAGCAGCGCCAACCACTTTTTCATATTTTTCTCCTCCTTTTTACCTTGGGCCCTTTCTCCGAGTATTTTCCCAAGACCAAAGCCTTAGGCCCATCTTTCGGGTACATGCCTCAGAGTTTCTGAAAAGTGCCCTATTTTTGTGCGTCAGGGCATGCAAGCCCGGTGGCGGCCCGGCTGTGCCGGCTGCCATATGCCTGCCCCATGGGGACCGCCTCCTTTCTGTTTTACACAAAAAATCACAGTAAAACTTATTACATTTATATTGTACAACCATACTGCTTTGCCTGTCAATCCAACAAATTATCACAATTTCGTTACAACTTGACACTATAGTT
>CAJKJS010000460.1 GCA_905200265.1 uncultured Oscillospiraceae bacterium | reverse complement strand
TTCTATTTTCTACTTCTTCACTAAATGAAGTTACAACCTGCGCTTTTACTTTTTGCACGGTGCCTTCGGTCATTTTAATACCGCCGCGAATGACAGAAGCCGCCATCACCGCCACGATCGTTACCGGATTTAGGCAGCCTAATAAAGCCAGGGCCACATAAGCCCCCACCTGCAGCGCAATCCCCTTGGCAAATTCGCTGGTAAGTCCGGTAGCGGCTCCCAGTGCAGCTACACCAATATCGCCCACCAAAATACCGCCACCAGCAGCCACAACACGTTTCCATACGGCCACTTCTTCTTCAGGCAATTGGCCGGAACCGGTAATATTCAGCCGCACCTGGTCAAGGGACACAAAGAAATCCTGCAAGCGGCCTTCCATGGCCTCTTTGAGTTCATTGACCTTGTCATTGACAAACTTTGTAAACGGCCCGCTGAGCCACTGGCGCACTTCGCTATCCACCTGATTTTGCAGATAATTACTGATTTCTTCCGCCATTTTCTCCGCATCCCGCCGGGTATGCAGCAGGGTAATGGTAGTTTGGGGCTCATATTCCTGGCCCCAAGCCTGGATCAGGGTGGGAAATTCGGTGAAGAACCGGGTAGCTGTACGGCGCACTTCCGGTTCCATGGAGGCAATCCACGCCTGGGTACGGCTGATAATAACTTCTTTCTTCTGTTGTAATTTTTCAATATCCGGCTGGGCTTCCTCATACCGCTTCCGCAATACATCTAAATCGGTGGAAAGCATTTGCCGCTTTTCGGGAATGGTTCCTTCCAATACGTCTTGCTGGATAAGTCCTACCAGTTCCCGGGCCGGAGCGGCCAATTTACTGCGGCCGCGTTCATACGCAAGATACTTCGTTAGACCGGTTTCCACCTGGGGAATACAGGATTCTTCCAGCAGATTCATATCGTGCTGCTGCTGGGCCTGCAGGCCCTTAAAAGCCGATGTATAGTACACGTGATTAGTATACGGTTCCAGCAGCCGATCCGAAAACTTGCGCAAACGCACTTGTTCCCGTTCACTGGACAGCTGATCAAACCGGTTGACCACGCAAAACAGGCTTTCTTTACCAAACCCACATTGGCGCAACGTATCTTCAATATAGGCAATTTCCCCGGCCGAACCCATGGCCAGGGCACTAAACACAAACAGAATGGCGTCGGCTTTACTGAGGTATTCCAGGGTCACCTGCGTACGTACGGGATTTTCATTCAAACCCGGGGAATCCACGATTTCCACCCCGTCTTTCAGCAGGTCCAGCGGCCAAAACAGTTCCACTTTTTCAAACGGACTTTGGCGCAGAGCTTCTTTATGCTCCATTCCCAACGGAATCACCACATAATCTTCGATCTCGTCCACGGGCATTTCAATGGGCGGTACATGTTCCATATGATATTTCTGCATGTGTTCCATAGCCGGTTCCGGAATACCTTCATACATTTTCTCCGGCAGCGGGTCCATAAAATGTAGCACTGCCCGAGGAGTATCGCCGTATTTGATTTCATTGATAATGGCTGTTGTGGGCACG
>CAJKJS010000459.1 GCA_905200265.1 uncultured Oscillospiraceae bacterium | reverse complement strand
AGGGCGCCCCCCATATTTTTACGGATTTATATGAAATGGCTACATCCCCTTTGCTGGATGCCGTATACATCGCGTCGCCGAATGTGTGCCATGTAGAGCAATGCCGGTGCTTTTTGCAAAACGGCAAACATGTGCTGTGTGAAAAACCTTTGGCTGCCCGGGGGCAGGAAGTTATGGAACTGCAAAAATTGGCCCGCGAAAAAGGCGTCATTTTTATGGAAGCCATTATGATGATGCATCTACCATGGCGGGATAAATTGCGCCGGGCCGTGCAGCAAATTGGCCCTATTAGCCTTGCGAAATTTGATTTTTGCCAGTATTCTTCCAAATATGACGGCTTTTTGCAGGGCCGCCACCAAAATATTTTTGACCCGGCCATGGAAACCGGCGCTTTGATGGATTTAGGCATTTACACGGTGTATCCGGCCCTATGGCTGTTTGGCGAGCCTGTGGGCGTAACGGCAGCGGCTAATTTCCTGCCCGGTGGAGCCGACGGCAGTGGAACGGCTACGCTTTTGTACCCCGATAAACTGGTCGTGCTCACCTACAGTAAAACAGGCGCTTCTCATACCGGAGGCGAAATTGTGGGGGAAAAAGGGACTGTGCATTTGCCCGCTATTTCATCGCTGCTGGGTATGACGCTCTACCGCCGGGGAAAAGAACCGGAATACCTCAGTGGTCAGGAAGAAAAATACCGGCTAATGGGGCACGAAGCCCGGCAGTTTGCCCGGTGGATCAAAGAGGGGCCCGACGAGGCCTATGAAGAGGCAAGCCATTTGTCGGTGCAAGTGGCGCTCTTGCTGCATCAAATCCGCCGCATAGCGGGGATTCGTTTTACCGGCGATGAATCGGAATGATTGTGCAAACCAATGCCATCATCATGATACAGAAAGGATGACAAATATGAACGAAGTGATTCAAAACTTGATCGAACGCCGCAGTGCAAGGCACTATGGTCCGCGTCAGGTAGAACCCGAGGTGTTGGACCAGATTTTGCTGGCCGGTACTTATGCCCCTACGGGTATGGGCCGTCAGTCGCCGGTGATTGTGGCCGTGCAGGACCCTGACACCGTCAAACAACTGTCCCGTATGAATGCCGCTATCATGGGCAGCGATGGCGATCCGTTTTACGGAGCGCCCACCGTTTTGGTGGTGCTGGCCGACAAGAATGTAGGGACGTACCTGTATGACGGCAGTCTGGTTATGGGCAACCTGATGAACGCCGCTCACGCTCTGGGGGTGGATTCCTGTTGGATTCACCGTGCCAAAGAGGAATTCGAAAGCGAAGAGGGCAAAGCGCTGCTGAAAAAGTGGGGCATCCAGGGGGATCTGGAAGGCATTGGCCACTGCATCCTTGGCTATGCCGATACGCCCAAAAACGACCCGGCCCCCCGTAAGGAAGGCTATGTAGTCAAAGTCCTATAAAGAAACGTCATGAAAAGAAATAAGGCTTCCTGTTTTATACAGGAAGCCTTATTATTGTATAACGAAAACCACGCGATAGTCGCGTGGTTCAAAAAAGCTTAAGCGATAA
>CAJKJS010000458.1 GCA_905200265.1 uncultured Oscillospiraceae bacterium | reverse complement strand
GCATTCCATGGCGGCAGTACAGGCACGACTTAGCAGACGGTATCTACTGGCTGGGTGCATGGGAACTGCGGGCTTTCCACCGGGTGGGGCGGCGCATTTGGCGCATTGCTGTGCCGGTGGGTGGATTGTTTTTGCAGCTGTACCACCGTACCATCGGAAAAGAAGCGGCCCGTATTGGAAAAGAAATTCACCACTTTTTCGACAATTTGAAGGGTGGTGCCCGGGAACTCAAAGAAGCCGGTCAGCGGGGGAAGAAAGCCTGGTTTCATAAATTTTGGACGGGAATTCCCCGGGCGGTGCGCCGTCACAGAAAACTAGGTGGTTTTGTGTTCCGGTTAGTGGCTCCGCTGGGCGCGCTGGCTGTATTGTGGGGCACGCTTTCTTATTGGAACAGTCTGGATTTTTCCCTGACGGTTCAGTGTAATGGGGTAACCATTCAGGATGTAGACAATGAGGAAGTTTTCAGCGATGCCTGCATGATGTTGGGGGAACGGATGGGTTCTGAAACTACGTCGCAAACGCAGCTTACCTTCCTGCCAGCGTATACGTTAGGGGTACGGCAAGCTGATACCGTGCTGTATGACGAAAGCCAAGTGTGCGACATGCTGCTACAAACCACCGACGGTGTGATTGAAGAAGCAGCTGGGCTGTATGTAAACGGAAGTCTAATTGGTTCGGTAAAAAATCGTGCCGACTTGTCTTATATCCTTACAGGTATTCTCGATAAAGTAAAAGAAGAAGAAAAAGCTTCTTCCAGCGAATTCGTGGAGTCGATTCAAATTGTATCGGGGTTATATCCCACTAGCCGGGTAATGTCCAGTGATGAACTGTTGGATATATTGAATAGTGAGAATTCGCCGGTCACGGTATCGTATACCCGGGAAGAGAGTTATACCGAAGTGATCGATTACAAAACCCGTACGGTAGAAGATGATAGTGAATATACCGACTATTCGGAGGTGACCCAAAAAGGTGAAGAGGGCAGCCGGAAAGTTGTAGATGAAGTAACCTATGTCGACGGAAAAGAAACCAGTCGGAAAAACGTCAGCGAGACCGTTGTGGAAGAACCGGTGGATAAAATCGTTGTAGTAGGTACCAAAGAACGGCCCGATGGTATGACCCCTGGGGAAGCCAGCGGTTTGCTGACTTGGCCGACGCCCAATGTACGGGTCGTCAGTTCGCTGTATGAATTCCGTTGGGGCACCATGCACAATGGAATCGATATAGCAAACGGCGCTAGTTATGGGCAAACCATTGTGGCAGCGGACGGCGGAACCGTGGAATATGTGAAGCTTCACGATTATGGATACGGATATCATTTGTGCATCAATCATGGAAACGGTATGGAAACCCTGTACGCTCATTGCAGTCAAATTTTGGTAAGCCCAGGCGAACAGGTTTACAAAGGACAGCCGATTGCACTGATTGGTGCAACAGGAGATGTAACAGGACCGCATTTGCATTTTGAAGTACTTGTCAATGGGTCGCACGTAGATCCGCTTTCCTATGTAAGTCCGTAAAAGAAAAAGCCGACCA
>CAJKJS010000457.1 GCA_905200265.1 uncultured Oscillospiraceae bacterium | reverse complement strand
TTTTCCGGGTGGCTGTTCTTGTCTGTTGCCCTTTTTGCGTCTGTTATCCGTGGCGCCCTGTAGGGGAAAACGGCTCCCCCTCTCTGTCTGCTTCCGGCCGCCCCTTTTTGAAAAAAGAGCCTTTTAAAAAACGATCGCGCATAAAAAGAAAACCAGCCGGGGGACGGTACCCACCCGGCTGGTTTTCCTGTTTCATGGCCCCTCAGTAAAAAGACGGGGCTTTTTATGCGTTTTCCCGCAGTAAATCCTGCCGCAAACGTTCTACGATCCGTTTTTCCAGCCGGGAAATATACGATTGGGAAATCCCCAAACGATCCGCCACTTCCTTCTGGGTGTGTTCTTTGCCGCCCCCCAGCCCAAAACGCAGGCACATAATGGTCTTTTCCCGCTCCGGCAGGCGGCCCACCGCCCGGTGCAGTAGTTCCCGCTCCGCCTGGTGTTCCAAGCGGGCATTGACCGCGTCGCTTTCGCTACCTAAGATATCGGATAACAACAGCTCATTGCCGTCCCAGTCCACGTGCAGCGCTTCGTCAATGGAAATTTCGTTTTTCAGCTGCACGCTTTTGCGCAGGTGCATGAGGATTTCGTTTTCAATGCACCGGGACGCATAGGTGGCCAGCTTGATCTTCTTTTCCGGGCGGAAGGTGTTCACCGCCTTAATCAGCCCAATGGTACCAATGGAAATCAAATCCTCCACGCTGGCCCCGGGGGAATCAAATTTGCGGGCAATGTACACCACCAGCCGCAGGTTGTGGGTAATCAGCGGTTCCCGGGCGGTTTCGTCCCCCTGCAAAATCGCCTCCATCACCTTTTGTTCCTCGTCCTTTTTTAACGGGGCAGGCAGCGCCTGGGCGCTGTTTATGTAGTAAACACTGTTGGCGCCCCCGCGCCACAGGCATTTTTGCCACAACGCCCACAGCCAAAACCCCCATTTCATCGCAACATAGCGCCAGCTCTTTCCCTTTTTCACCGACAACACGCCCTTTCTTTCTCACCTATCCGGCCCGCCGCACCTGCGCTCCTGTTAAAAACGAGGGCCCCAGCAGCGCCCGGAATTCGCCTTCTCCCAGTTCTTTTTCGCACACCGCCACCAAACAGTCGTCCACCTGCCACACCTGCCGTCCCCGTTTGACCACCACTTTCCGGGGTGCAAACGCCGGCAACTGCCCCGGGCCGGATAACGCCGCAAAGGTCACATGCCGCTCGGCCCGCTTTTCGAATCCGTCGGGCAGCACGGCCGTAACGGCCTTTTTTTCGCACACCATCACCGGCACGCCGGACAGCGGGTCAAATAACCGGCAGCCGGTATCCACCCGGGCGATCACCGCGGCGCTTTTGTGCGCGCCATACACCATCACCCGGCACAATTCTTCCCCCGGCAAGCGCCTTCCCTTTACAGCGTCCAGGATAGTCAGCAGGGCATAACACCCGGCGCACAGCAAAATGAGTTCCCCCATGGAAAACGGCATGTAATAAACGCCCCCGCGCAGCAGGATGTCCCGCCCGGTAAACGACTGGGCGATAAACACCATCACCCCG
>CAJKJS010000456.1 GCA_905200265.1 uncultured Oscillospiraceae bacterium | reverse complement strand
ACGGCACTTTGTACCCGTACCTCAATCTGGTGCTGTTGGCCGCTATGTGCATCTATGGCCGGCGGTATATTGGTATTGCCACGGTGATTAACCTGGTGGGCATCGGATTTATGGCTGACTTCAGTTTAGGACTTTGGAAAGCTCTCACACCGGAACCCGGTATGGCGGAACGCATTTTGTATATGCTCATCGGGCTTTTGCTGGTGTCTCTGGCGTGTTCCATGTACATGACCAGTGACCTGGGGGTTTCTACCTACGATGTCATGGCGATTTCCCTGGCGAAATTGCCCACCCGAATCCAGTTCCGTGCTTGGCGAATTGGTACCGACTGCATTTGTGTGCTTACGGGCTTTTTGTTGGGGGCCACGGTGGGTGTGGGTACCGTGCTGACGGCTTTTTGTATGGGGCCGGTGATTCAGCTTTTTAACCAGAAGCTGTGGGACCCGCTGCTTATGCGGCTGCAAAGCGCCGATATTCGCCGTCAAAAGCGCCGCACGGCCTGATGCCCCTTGATTTTGAACGTTTTTTCAGGTACAATAAAAGAAGCGAGCGGACTGAACAGCTGCGGGCGGTGTCTCGAAAGGGCCCGTCTGAGGAAAGTCCGAGCTCCACAGGGCAGGATAACGGCTAACGGCCGCCGGGGGCGACCCCAGGGATAGTGCAACAGAAAGAAACCGCCGGCTTTTGCCGGTAAGGATGGAAAGGCGAGGTAAGAGCTCACCAGCGCACGGGAGACCGTGCGGCTCTGTAAACCCTATCCGGAGCAACACCGTGGAGGAACAAGGGCCTTTGGCCCAGCGCCGGCCCGGCGCGTTCCCAGGAGGTGGCACGAGCCGGGCGGCAACGTCCGGACCAGATAGATGGCTGTTCACGACAGAACTCGGCTTACAGGTCCCCTCGCTTCCATAAAAGGCCGCCGCGGTCCCCTTGGGGGATGGCGGCGGCTTTTCTTCATGCTTGCGCGAAAGGGGAAAGATCATGGTGCAGAAAGAACAGATCAGCCGGAAAACAGAAGAGGAAGAAGCGCAAAAGTGGCGTGTCTGGCTACGTGGGGGTACGTACGTCTTTGGCATGTTAGTGCTGGCCATGGGGCTTACGCTGAATACAAAAGCAGGGCTGGGAGTTTCGCCCATTATTTCGGTGCCCTATAGTCTTTCTCAGATTTTTTTCTTGGATTTTGGGAACGCAACGTTGGTGTTTTACATTCTGTTTGTCCTGGTTCAAATCGCTTTACATCGGGGTAAGGCAATATGGAAAGATCTGTTGCAAGTGCCGCTGGCCATCGTATTTACCCGGTTTTTAAATCTGTATGCGGCCTGGCTACCCGAAGGCCCCACCGTGCTGTGGCAACAGCTACTGGTACTATTGATGGCTTTTCTGTGCACGGGGGTAGGGGCTGCTATGACCGTGAATGCCCATTTAGTGCCAAACCCCGGCGACGGTATTGTGGCGGCTTTGGGTGAAACAATCCATCGGCCCATGGGTTTTGCGAAAAACGTGTTTGATTTGTGCAATGCCTGCATTACGCTTATCATCGGTTTCATTTGC
>CAJKJS010000455.1 GCA_905200265.1 uncultured Oscillospiraceae bacterium | reverse complement strand
TTCCCTTCCTTATGGGATAGTATACCAGCTTTTGGGGCAAAGAAAAAGAGTAAACAGGGAAAAAAGACGTGCTCTTCCCATTGTTTGCAAAAACTTTGCATAAAAAAGAAGGCTCATACTTGCAACAAATGAACAAAGGAGGAATCCCATGATCTGGGTGACTGGTGATATTCACGGGGATCTAAGCCGGTTTCAGGCTTCGCCCCTACGCCATCTTCGAAAAGGTGACAGCCTGATTATTTGCGGTGATTTTGGTTTTTTGTGGAATGGAACCCCTGAAGAGGAAAAAATCCTCGATAAATTATCCCGTAAAAAGTATCAGATCTTGTTTGTGGACGGAACCCACGAAAATTTTGACCTGCTGGAAAGCTACCCTGTGGAAGACGATTTTTGTGGGGGGAAAGTCCGGCGTATTCGCGACAATATCTTTCAGCTTATGCGTGGGCAGGTGTATACCATGGAAGGCCGCCGGTTTTTCACATTTGGCGGCGGCGAAGGGGAAGATACCCTGCTGCGCAAAGAAACGGGGACCTACTGGCCCCGCAGTATGCCCAACATTGACGAAATGAAAGAGGGCGTGGAAAACTTACGAAAAGCCGGACAAAAAGTTGATTATATTATTACTCACTCCCCCTATCCCAATCTATCGGGGCAACTGCCTCGCTGGGCCGAAGCGAACACTCTGACCATCTATTTTCAGGAAATCGAAAAGAATGTGCGGTATACGAAATGGTGCTTTGGCAGCCTGCATATTAACCGCAGCTACACAGGACGCCATCAGGCATTGTTTGATGATCTATTGCGCCTGCCCACCGACGATACCCGCCGGTAATGGGTTTGCTATCAGAAAGGATTGTTTGCATGTCTGATTCTGCTTCTTTTCTACGCCGCTGGACGGCGCCACTAACTCCCAAAAGGGTCATTTGTATGTTACTGGGGCATGTACCCATGTCCCTGGGAATCGCGGTATTCATATGGGCCAGCGTGGGAAATCTTCCGTTTCCGGCTATCAATTTAGCACTAACTCATTATGTCCCTTTCTCTTATGGCACGGTTGTCTTGCTATTTAATATTTTGCTGTTTCTGGTAGAATGGCTATTTGGCCGCCAATACATCCACTTAGGCACCTTTTTCAACTGGTTCTTTTGTGGATATATCGTAGATCTTTTCTCCCTTTTGCTCAACACCGTTCCCTGTCCTCAAGGGTTTGGATGGCAGATTTTGTTTAGTGTGGTGGGCACTGTGCTGCTGGGTATGGGCGTTTCGCTGTATCAACTGGCTGATTTAGGTATTGCTCCGGCTGATAGCATTGCTCTTATTTTTCGCGATTACACAAAGGGTCCGTTTTTTGTGTGCCGGCTGGCAGCTGATGTACTGAATTTAGTTATTTGCCTGCTGCTGGGCGGCTGGGGATTTGGCCTCATTGGCATGGCTACCGTTTTGTCAGCTTTCACCATAGGGCCTGTGGCCGGCTTTTTCAACCGGTATATATTCGGCCGTCTATTCCCAGAAAATCAACTTACATAACATACATAATCAAAATCCCCGG
>CAJKJS010000454.1 GCA_905200265.1 uncultured Oscillospiraceae bacterium | reverse complement strand
GGTTTTATCCTTTTACGCCCGCAAAAGCAACGCCTTCTACAATGTACTTCTGTGCGCAGGCATACACCACAACAATCGGAATGAGCGAGCATACCGTGCCGGCCATAATACTGGCATAGTCGGCACTATATTCACTCTTAAACGATGCCAGCGCCAGCTGTATGGTACGCAAATTATCGCTATCCAAATACAGCATGGGGCCCATGTAATCATTCCACACGGAATTAAAGGTAAGCACCGTCAAAGTGGCCAGCCCCGTTTTGCTCAGGGGCAGAATGATACTCCAATACGTGCGCAGGGAACCGCACCCATCGATTTTGGCCGCTTCGTGCAGGCTGTCCGGAATGCTGAGCATGTTCTGCCGCATCAGGAACACGCCAAACGCACTGAAAGCCTGAATCAAGATAAGAGCCGTATGCGTATTGTAAAGCCCCAATGTTTTGACAATGATATACTGGGGAATCATAATCGCGTGCCACGGCACCATCATGGTCGCAAGATAACACAAAAACAGTTTATCCCGACCGGGGAACTTTAACTTGGTAAACGCAAAAGCCGCCATGGAGCAGGTGATCAACTGCAGCACGGTGATGATCACCGCCAGTTTTGCCGTATTGAAAAAGTAAGTCGGGAAATTGATTTCTGTCCACACATACTCATAATTTTCCCAACGAAACACTTCCGGAATCCAGCGAATGGGCGTCTGGAAAATTTCTACATTGTTTTTAAATGACGCGCTGACCATCCAAACAAATGGAACCAGCATAATAAAGGCTACCAGGATACACCCCAGATAAAGGAAGATCCGGCTAACCCGAAACGGTTTTTTATGCACAACAGCTTCTTGTGCCATCAGACTGCCTCCTTTCTCATTCCACGACCCACTTTTTCTGTCCGCGCCACTGAACCAGCGTGATAATCAGAATGATCACAAACAGGAAGTAGGCGATAGCCGACGCATACCCCATCTTCCAGTTATCAAAGGCTTCCTTATAAATTCGGAATACCAGTACGGTGGTCGCCCGTCCGGGCCCCCCTTGTGTGGTCACATTGATGATATCGAAAATTTGGAACGAACTGATAAAGCACAGAATCGTTACCATAAAGGTGGTGGGCGACAGCATGGGCCATGTTACGTGCCAAAAGAGCTTCCAGCCGTTGGCGCCGTCAATCTTGGCGGCTTCATACAGGTGCGGCGGAATGTTTTTCAGGCCACCCATAAACATAATCATATAATACCCGGCCTGTTTCCACACAACCACCAAGATAACGGTATACAGCGCCGATTTTGTGGAAAAGAACCACTGGGGCAAGCTGTCCTGCGGGACTCCCAATGCCAAAAGTAGCTGATTTACGGGGCCTTTATCCGGCTGGAACAGCAGCATGGCCACACAACCTACGGCAACCATGGACGTTAAGTTCGGGAAGAAATACACGGTTTTGAAAAAGCCGCCGCCGCGCATGGGCCGGTTGAGCATCAACGCCAGCAGCAGCGCACACACAATGGTCAGCGGCACACTCAGCGCCGAATACACCAGGTTGTTGACAAGG
>CAJKJS010000453.1 GCA_905200265.1 uncultured Oscillospiraceae bacterium | reverse complement strand
CTTTTTGAAAAGCACTTTTGTTCATGATAGCACAATTTTCAAAAATTTCAAAGGCTCTGACTTCGCCTTTACAAGAAAATGAAAAGTGTGCTATAGTTATAAAAGAGCTGCACGGCCCCAACAGCCGTGGGATTATTCAGTAGAAAGGATGGAGGAGCATTTATGCTGACGCCTTCAAAGAGAAAATTTATTGAGTTCATGATGGGGGCCGATGTGCTTCGGTTTGGCCAGTTCGTGACCAAGAGCGGGCGCCATACCCCTTATTTTGTCAACACCGGCAATTATAAAACCGGTTTGCAGAGCTCCCGGCTGGGTAGCTTTTATGCGGAACTGATCCACGAAACGGTAGGCGGCGAATTTGAAGCTATGTTTGGCCCGGCTTATAAGGGCATTCCGCTGGTGACTTCCTGTGCGGGGGCACTGGCTCGTGATTATGGCATGGATAAACCGTTCTTCTTTAACCGTAAAGAGGCCAAGGATCACGGAGAAGGCGGCAGTCTGGTTGGGTACAAGCCTCAGGACGGCGACCGCGTGATTATTATTGAAGACGTCATTACGGCTGGTACGGCCATTCGTGAAACCATGCCTGTGCTGGAAAGCTGCGCCAAGGTACACGTGCCGGATATGTTTATTTCTGTCAACCGTTGTGAAGTGGGGCAGACCCCCGGGAAAACGGCCGTGATGGAAGTCAAAGAAGAATTTGGTATTCGAGTGCATGCGCTGGTTACCGTGCAGGATATTCATGAATATTTGAAGGAAACGGGCCTGTATGCGGAACTGCTGCCCATGATGGAAGCGTATATGAAGGAATACTGCGTATTCTAAGAATCCCTGTATTCTAAGAATCCTTTGGAAAATGAAGAAACCGCCCCCGGCTGTGTACATTTGCGGCCGGGGGCGATTTGTTGCTTTGGCGTATGGAAGGAGCGATATCATGATTTTGGAAACAGAGCGTCTTTTTTTGCGGGAAATGGATCAGGAAGATTTTCAGGACCTAGCACAAATGCTGCAAAATCCCCGGGTAATGGCAGCTTATGAACATGATTTTTCGGATGAAGATGTGCAGCAATGGCTGGATCGCCAAAAAAACCGGTATCAGACGGATGGATTCGGTTTATGGGCCATGATTCTCAAAGCCACCGGAGAGATGATTGGGCAGGCGGGACTGACAATGCAGCCGTATAAAGACAGGGAAATATTAGAGATCGGATATTTATTAAAAAAAGTCCACTGGCACCATGGATATGCCCGGGAAGCGGCAGCAGCATGTAAGCAATATGCGTTTGAAACATTGAACCGCGAAAAAGTACATGCTATTATAAAAACAGACAATCTGCCGTCGATGCGGGTGGCCGAGAGTATAGGCATGACAAAAGAAGATGAATTCTTGGCGGGGTATAATCATGGGAAGAATCCCCATTTTCTGTATGCTGTCAGCCGGTAACACTAAGAAAAAATAAAAAGAAAACCGGGTCTGTCTTTTGACAGACTCGGTTTTTGGTGGACGTTAACGGACTCGAACCGCTGACCCTTCGCACGTCAAGCGAATGCT
>CAJKJS010000452.1 GCA_905200265.1 uncultured Oscillospiraceae bacterium | reverse complement strand
CCTAGACCCAAACTCTGTACCCACAGTGCAGACTAAACGCCTACATGAACACACCCGTCATCTCCTCAACGCTTTATCCATTCTGGATATCTACTTTGGTCTAAAAGAAGGCCGTATTCAGGACTTCAATCCCACGGTGTTCTTGTTCGGCGCCAAGAGCGCACCGGGTTACTACCGCGCCAAGGCCATCATCAAGTTCATCAACGAAGTGGCGGCCCGCGTGAACAGCGACCCCGAAACCAACCATCTGCTGAAAGTACTGTTTGTCCAGAACTATAACGTCAGCTACGCCGAAAAATTGATCCCGGCGGCTGATATCAGCGAACAGATTTCCACCGCCGGTACGGAAGCCAGCGGCACCAGCAACATGAAGTTCATGCTCAACGGCGCCGTAACCCTGGGTACCTACGACGGCGCGAACATTGAAATCGTGCAGGAAGCCGGCGAAGAAAACAACTATATTTTCGGCGCCCGCGTGGAAGATCTGGAAAAGATTCGCGATCACTATGATCCGAAGAAGATCATGGCCGAAAACGACCGCATTCGCCGTGTGGTGAACACGCTGGTTGACGGCACGTTTGACGATGATCACACCGGTATGTTCCAGGAACTGTACAACGCTCTCATCGAAGGCGCTTCCTGGCACAAGCCCGATCACTATTTCCTGCTGCTGGATCTGCCCTCTTATGTAGAAGCTAAGCTGCATGTAAACCGTGATCTGAAAGACGAACTGGCGGCCGCTCGCCGGGCTCTGCTGAACATTGCCAATGCCGGCAAGTTCTCCAGTGACCGTACCATCCGTCAGTATGCCGATGAGATCTGGCATCTGTAATAACAAAAAACCGGTTCCCTTTTTGGGAACCGGTTTTCTTTTTATTCGTCCGACAGTAAACTCAGCGGATCGATCCACGCGCCGTTTACCTGTACCATTAAATGCAGGTGCGGCGTTTCAATATTTTCGCAGGGTGTTTCCGTAATGGAACCAATATCCTGCCCGGCTTTGACGGTATCGCCCGCCTGTACCAGCGCCGTATCGCCCAGCCCACAGTACGAAACGACCGCTTCCCCGTGGGTAATTTCAATCACATTGCCCCACAGTTCATCCTGATAAATCGAGGTCACTTCTCCATCGGCCATGGCCTGTACCGTATCGCCCCGGCTGGCTTTCAAATCCACACCGTTGTGCACCCGGTAATCCTTCATGGTTTCGCTGTACACCAGTTCTTCTCCGCTGAACGCTTTGCTGACGGTGATCTCATTTTTCAGCGGGGGCTGAAAGTTGATCTGGTCTACCGTGAGCACGGTTTGCTGGACTGGTTCTTCTTCGCTATCTACCGGCTCTTCGGGTTCTGCTGCGGTTTCCTGCTCTTCACCAGACGATGGTTCCTGTTCGGCCAAAGATTCTGTTTCGGTTTGCGACGGTTCTTCCGATTCTTCAGGCAGCGGCTCTTCCTCCACAGTCTGGCTGCTTTCATTCGTCAGTTCGTCTCCATAGCTGCCGGTGATCTTCGACACACTGTCAAAAGTCGCCCAAGCCGCGATTCCCACGGCAAT
>CAJKJS010000451.1 GCA_905200265.1 uncultured Oscillospiraceae bacterium | reverse complement strand
GTAAGACCAGGGCGGCTTTTATTTTCGTAGGAATTTATTCCTTTTCATCCTCGGGTACCGTAGGCAAAGTGTCATTCACTTCTTGGGGTTGTTCTCCCTCGTGGTGATGATGACTGTTCACGGCAATGTTGTAGTTCTTAACCAGTTCGCTTTCCGCCTGGCCGGCTTCTTCCACGGCCACCTGACGGCCTTTACGGCCGGCAAAGGCAATTTTCAACAGAATGGGCGCTACAATGGTAGAAGCTACCACGGCGATGATAACCGGGCCCATAAACACACTGGACATCAAACCAAGTGCGGCACCTTTAGTAGCCACGATCAAGGCTACTTCACCACGGGACACCATGCCAACGCCGACTTGCACCGATTCGCGGGTTGAAAAATGACACATTTTGGCGCCCAGGCCGCAGCCCACCACTTTGGTCAGCACAGCCACAATAATCAACAACACAGTAAACGCGATGATGTGGGGCGTCATCTCCGGCATGCTCACATCCAGGCCGATGCTGGCAAAGAACACCGGCGACAAGAGCGTGTAGGAAAGGGTTTCAAAGCGCGAAGCAATGTACGGGGCACGCTCCGTGTTGGAGATGATCAGACCAGCGATAAAGGCACCGGTGATATCGGCCACACCGAAAAATTCTTCGGCACAGTACGAAATCAACAGGCAGAATACAAATGCCAAAATGACAAACCGGCGCATGTCACGGTGATAGTGGGCCTGTAACTTTTTGAAGAACAGGTAAAACAGGATACCAGCCACCGCAGCAAATACGAAGAACAACAGCACTTTCAGCAGCACAATTCCGATCTGCACCGTGGGATCGGCCATACTGGTGATGATCGTCAGGGCGATGATACCTAGAATATCATCGATAATGGCGGCACCCAAAATGGCGTTACCAGCGCGAGTATTCAGTTTGCCCATTTCTTTGAGGGTTTCTACCGTGATACTCACCGAAGTAGCCGTCAGAATCACACCGATAAAGATGTTCTGCAGCATCAGACTAGCATTGGCATCGGACAGAGCCTCGGTATTAAACGCCATAGCCAGCAGGAACCCGCCCGCCAGGGGCACCAGCACACCGATCAGTGCAATGATAAACGAAGCACGTCCGGTTTTTTTCAGTTCCTTGATGTCCGTTTCCATACCGGCGGTGAACATCAATACAATTACGCCGATTTCCGACACTTTTTCGATGAAACTCACGTCGCCCAACACGTTCAGGGCTGCCGGGCCCAGTACCAAACCGGCCAGCAAAGCACCGACTACCTGAGGCATGCGGAACGAGCGAGTTACCAGACCCAGGATCTTGGTGCACAGAAGAATCAGTGCCAGATCCAACAAGAATTCGTAACTCATATGTTTGTCCTTTCCTTTCCCGTTTTCCTTTGGACTTTTTTCACTTCCAGCCGGATATTATAGCACAAACCTGCCCCCCCTGCAAGAGTCCTTTAATAAACTTGTTAAAAAAAATACGATCATGCCCTGAGCCTGGATTTCTATTTTTTCGAAATAGTAACCCACCAGCGAAGCTGGTGGTTCTTCAGAAGCGGGCAAAGCCC
>CAJKJS010000450.1 GCA_905200265.1 uncultured Oscillospiraceae bacterium | reverse complement strand
CAACCCTTTCCCGTTGCGCAGTCCGTTTTTACAGATGCTTTGTAAATCGTCCACCGGCAGTAAATTTCCCTGCTCGTCCCGGGCCCCCAACAGGGCCCCGGCCTCTTCTTCCGCCAACAGTACAAGGACATCGGGCCTGAGCTGTAATTCGCAGGCGGCATTGTACAGGCTCCCGATATGGGTTTGTGTTATCCCGCTCTGGCCCACCACCAGCACCATGGTTTGGGACGTAACCACCACTTTTCCCGTCTCTTCCGTGAGCAAATCCATGGCTTCCGATACGGTAGCGGCTTCTGTCTGCAAAAAAACACTGGCAGGGTCCGCTTCGGCATGCTGGGCCTGCACCGATAGCTGTACGCCATCCTGGGTATAATCAATGCCTGCTCCGCTGATAATCAACATTTCGCTGATTTCGGGACGGGCTGTGCAACTGCACAACGACAGAAGTCCTACGCACGCCCCCAGCAACAACCCTCTTTTTTTACCCTTCATGGGCATGCCTCCTTTCTTTCCAGCGGGCGACTGCCAGCGTGGTTAGCGGAATGCCCGCCAACGCGATAATCGTAAGGGGCAGGAAAAAGGACGAGCTGCCCAGTTGATCGTGCCAGGCGGCATTTTGATATAAAAGCCATGCTACCCCATACACCAACATAACTCCCAAAAATGACCAGCCCTGCCGGATATGAGGAAAGCACACCCGCATACAACGGAAAAAAATCAATTGATCCAGTCCGATTTTCAAAATCATCACCATGACCCATCCCCCGGTAAACACGGCGTCCAGCCGGGCAAAGGGACCATAGCTGAAAAGCTGCAACAGGGTATACACCGGATACGTCATGGCTGCCCCATATTCCCCCAGGCAAAAGGCCAGAAGCAGCAAATACACCACAAACGTAGCGGTGACCCCTATATTCCACCAAATAAACCCGCGCCATGCCCGGCCTTTCGTATCGGGCAGCAAAAATAAAAGCACGACAAACCGGGTGCTGCGCGCCGTTAGGGCCGCAGTGCCCAGCCAAAGGGGCTGGGTGCCCTCATAAAAAACCGGCAAACTCCGGGATGGATCAGCAAGCGGTATCCAAATGGGAATCATGAAAACGAAACTGGCCACAATTAGCACAGCAAGCAGCGTAGCGGTGCGGGCCATGGCCTGCAAGCCTCGGCGCAGGCAATAAAAGGCAGCTCCGGCAATCAATGCCATAATAAACCAGGCGGACGCCCCATATTCGGTTTCTTTGGTAAGGAACAAACCCAAATCACCTAAATAATACCCATCAGCGATAAGAAAAAAGGCCATATAAAACAGGCCCACTGCTTTGGCCCCTATGGTACCGAAGGCAGTTTCTCCTACATCACAGATATTTTTTTCCGGCCAGTGGGCATGCAAGTACATAGCCGGTAAAGACAGCAAAAAGGTGACAACCATGGAAATACCGGAAGAAACCGCCAGCACCAGCAGGTTTTCGCCCCCTAAAGTCTGCGCATTGACGGTAAAAAGAATGATGACCCGGGATAAAAACAACCAGATATACAGCTGCCAGACCATGATGCTCTTGTTTTCAGTTT
>CAJKJS010000449.1 GCA_905200265.1 uncultured Oscillospiraceae bacterium | reverse complement strand
AACTTTTTGCGATTCATACAAAAATCATACTTTTCTCCTCTGTTTTTTCCCCACCATTCCCGGTATAATGAACATAGGCTTTCGCCTCATATTCCGCTTAATAGAAAGGATGATTCACATGAAACTGGTAGCGGTTTTGGGAAGTCCCCATCCGAATGGGCCTTCCTCCACCCTGGCAAAAGAAGTGATTCGCGGTGCGAAAGAGGCTGGGTGGGAAATTTCGCTGTATGAAATTGAATCCATGCGCGTGCGGGGCTGTCAGGGGTGCCGGGTCTGCAAGCAAAAGGGGATCGACTGTGTGGTAAAAGATGACCTTACTCCCTACTGGAAAGATCTGCATACGTGCGATGCCCTGCTGGTTTCTTCCCCCAATTACGCCAGCACGGTCACCGGTCCCATGATCACTTACATGAACCGGCATTACTGCTTGCTGGATGAAAACTGGCAGCCGCGCATTAAACCCGGCATCAAACTGATCGGTGTATTTGCCCAGGGTGCCCAGGATGCTTCGCTGTACCGGAAAAACTATGAGTGGTTCTTACACGATTTTGAAAACCGCGGTATGGTGTTGCAGCATATGTTCGTGCACACCGGCGGAGGCCCTGCTACGGAAGACGAACGAAAAAGAGCTTTCGAGGCCGGTTATACGTTATAAAAAAAGAGTCCTTTCGAAATGAAAGGACTCTTTTCCTTTAGGCTTCATGCGTACGCCGGGCGCCTTGCGGGATTTCTTTGTGAAGCACATGTTTGCCAAAGGCCATGGCTCCCGTCAAAAACAGAAAGGCAACGAACACGATACCGGCCGCCAGCAGGAAAAAGGGGCGTGTTCCCATAACATCCATCAAAACCCCTGCCGCCAAACTGCCTCCAATATGGGCCAGACTGGAAATAGCTCCATAGATAGTCTGGGCTGTCGCTTTCAGTTCTTTTGGCGCCAGAATATAAATATAGTTTGTAGCTGTACCGATATCAATGCCGCCTGCCAAGCCGTACACCGTCGATACCAGCATAAGGGTAATGAAATTTACCGAGCATGCATAGCCCGCGCACATGATGACAAACAGAGCGGCGGCGGCAAACTGCATTTGCGGCAAAGAGAACCGCCGGCGAAAACGGATCATCATGTACAGCATGGGGATTTCCAACAGGGCCTTATATCCAAAGATGGTACCGATTTGATTGGCATCCACCCCAATTTCCGTCATTAAATACGGCAAGAAGTTTGAAACGGTGCCAGCAGGCACATTCATGAGAATGTTAAAAATCACAAACGTAATGAAATAATAGTTTTTGAACAACCGTCCAAAGTGCATATCCCGAAAACGATAGTGCTTCCGTTTTGCGGAAACACCCGTACTTTCCTCGTCACGAATCAACAGACACAGCACAATCAGAGGAATCAGCGTAATTCCATATAAGTAGAAGGTCCACGCCATGCCAATCAACGGCGTAATGATACTCAGGCTCATGGCCATCACCGAATAGCTAATGGAGCCCCACAGCCGGATGGCTCCGTAATTCAGATGATAGGTATTGGCACTTCCTACTACCCAACTGTCTTTTAACATGCTGATAG
>CAJKJS010000448.1 GCA_905200265.1 uncultured Oscillospiraceae bacterium | reverse complement strand
CGCCAGCCTTCTTCCATAAAATCTCCTCGATTCCAAAACGATGCCTTATAGACTGTCACTCTCTTCGTCGCTGACAATCACAAAATAGGCCCGCGACGTTGCCCGGTAAACCAGTACATAGAAAAGGGCAAAAATCAGGTAACAGCATCCTGTCACGAACAGCAACAGAGAATAGTTCGTCACACCAAATACCAACAATAATTGTTTCATCATGGGGAACGCAAATAGCAAATGGCATCCAGCCAGCAGTAACGGAAGGAAAAATACCGTGAGGATTTGAGAATTGATGCTTTTGCGAATTTCCCTTTTTGTCATGCCGACTTTTTGCCTAATGGTAAACCGTGACCGGTCTTCGTACCCTTCCGATACCTGCTTATAATAGATAATGAGGACAGCAGCAAACAGGAATACCACACCCAGCAGAATACCTAAAAAGAACAACCCACCATACATGGCATAAAACCCATCCCGTTCGCTGGCTGAACTCTCCAGATTGAACGAGAATCCCTCTGGCGCACCTGCATTCAACGGCATAAGATTATCAAGTAACTTTCCAAACAGGTCCAGTTGCTCCTGTTCTTCCATAGACAGATTGAACCCGTAAAACCAGCGGGACATCACTCGATATCCGTCAATATCCAGCTGCATCATGCTTTCTTTTACCGCATCGTAATCAGGTACAATCAGGTACATACTGGAAACCACATCCATAGCCGACAGGCCATTTTGCGCAAAATCATCCAGTTGTTTTGTGATTTCATAGGTGGTACCGTCGGGCAGTGTGACCGATGATTCCGGATAATGGGAGGACCGGGGGGTATAAATCATCGCTTGGCCGGGTTTCAAAGTTTTATCGGTACCCATCGTACGGTTATAATCTTCCAGCGGCACTAAAAAGACCTGCCACATGTTTTCAACACTGGATAAATCCGATGCATACCCACTCTGCAAAACCATTTGACCCTTATCAAGGTAACTCGAAAAGGTAACTGCGTGATAATCCATCACGTCTTGTTCCGTGTCCCCATATTCCGCTACGGTTTGACGAATCGTATCCTGCCAGACCTTTTGTTCTTCTTCCGGCATAGCTGTGGTGGTCAGGTTAAACGCACGGGGATACCGCTGATTCATGCTATCTTCTGCCCCTACATACAGACATACGGTAAATGACAGCATCACCAGTACCATGGTACACAAAATACAGATGGAAGCCAGCCCCGCCCCATTACGCTTCATGCGGAATACCATGGACGAAACCGACACAAAGTGATTGGTTTTGTAATAATAGCGTTTGTTCTTTTGAAGCAGACGGCAAAACGCTACCGACCCAGCCATAAATAATAGATAGGTGGCCACAATGACCATGATGACAGCAAAGAAGAACCACACCAGTGCTGCCAGGGGGTCATTGATTGTTGCTGCCATATAATACGCAACTCCCAAAATTCCGGCTCCCAGCACGGCCATGAGCCAGTTTGCTTTGGGCGGCTTTTCTCCCAAATTTTCGCTGTGCAGCAGCGTGATGGGATTTGCCAGGCGTACCTGCCAAAGAGCCCGCAAATACGTCAAGGCGTAAATGAGTGC
>CAJKJS010000447.1 GCA_905200265.1 uncultured Oscillospiraceae bacterium | reverse complement strand
CAGCAAGAACACGCTGTATACTTTGGAGGGAAAAGAGGGATTTTGATGAAACCATGCCGGTTCTGCGGAAAACTGATCGATGAAAATGCCCGGTACTGCCTTTTTTGTATGAAACGGCAGATACCGAGTCGTACCCTGCGGATAAAAAAGCGAGTACCGTTTTTTGGGGTAGCTCTTTCCCTATTGGTACTGCTTGTTATAGGAGGCGCCGTGTTTCTGATGGGGCAACCCAAACAAATGGCCAATGCCGTCGCAGCCGGAAAAACAGACCCGTCTCTTTCGGAGGAATTACAAAGTGAAGGAGAAAAGTCTTTCCTGGAACCGGAAAGTGTGCAGGAAGAAAGCAAAGCGCCTTTTTCTTCGAAAGAACCGGTGTCGGAAGAAGGTGTATCGGGAAAAGAGTCGGAAACCCCTCACGTCTCCACCGGGCCAGAAGTAAACGGGCCAGAATCCGGTACGCAGATAGAGACGCAAGACGTGTGGGAAGAAGAACCGCAGGCAGAACCCCCTTATCTATCCCCTGAAGCATATTTTGAAAAAGTAGCCGCCATCGAAGAGGAAAAACTGGCGGTATCCTTACCCGGAGCGGTACGGACCCGGCAGGATTTGGGTTCCTACTCCAACCGGATTGTGCTAGAGCAGGAAACGTATGCCCTATGCGAAGAGAAATTTGAGGAAGCCTATAGCGACTCGAACGTGTCGCTGAATCTGGCCGCATATACACAGGATACATTTGAGAATTTTTATGGCTGCGGTTACGGTACCACGGGGCAGTATAACTGGAAACTGATTCAGGCTGATAGAATCACAGGATCCGACGGATTACCAAAATACAAAATCCGGGTACAGATTCAAACCCAGGTGAATGATCCCGTCGTAACTGTCAGCGGCGTGGATACGTTGGAAGTTGTAGAGCGCGTGCGGCAGCATCTCAGCCAGTGGGGGGAGAGGATTGACGTATTGCCCCAACAGGGGGGAGGCGAGATGTTGTGTGTGACACTGGATGCGGAAGATTGTTTATGGGATATGAGCGCATATGTCAATAATCAGGAAGAAATGATCGAATGGTTATGCCAGGAAGTGGATAACCGGAGGGAGCAACTGGGCATGACCCGGTGCCGGTATGATTTCCGGTTGGCGTCTATTCGAGAGGTGGTTTATTCCGACCATTCGTTGCCGGAACTTACCTTTGCCTTGTATCTGGAAAGTGATTAAGAGGGAGGAAAACCATGAAGCGATGCCTGCATTGTGGAGCGCCGCTGCCCGATGAGGCGCGATTTTGTTTATGCTGCATGAAGCGGCAGAAGGCTCCCATGTTGTGGCCGGTGGAAAAAAGGAGATATAAACCCAAAGCGATAAAAAAGGTGGTACCGCTAGTGCTTTGCGCCGGTGTGATCGCATGCCTTCTATTATGGGGAAATGGGCCGGAACAGGCAGAAAAGCATCCGATTGTGCCTGTTTCCTCTCCCGATCGTGCGGCATCGAGTGAAACTGATAGCCAACGATCGCAGGAAAGCCGAATTGAATCAGAAAGTACCGTTTCCTCTTCGCAGGAAAGTCATGAGGAATCGGGTGTTTCGGCAGAGGAATCG
>CAJKJS010000446.1 GCA_905200265.1 uncultured Oscillospiraceae bacterium | reverse complement strand
ATAAATTTACATAAAGACTGTTTTTTGCCCGGCTATTGACGCCGGACCGATGAAAGGAGACCATCATGAATAAAATTGAACGGGTGCGCGCCGTCCTGCGCGGGGAAAAGCCGGACCGGGTACCGGCGGGGTTCTGGTTCCACTATCCGGGAACCCTGACGGCAGAGGAAACTGCTGCGGAACATATCAAACTGTTCCGGGAAACGGATATGGACATCATCAAGATTATGCAGGATTTTTCGTACCCGCTTACCGGTACGATCACCCGGGCATCCGACTGGCGGCACATCCGTTTTGGCGGCGTGGACGCAAAGGAATTTGAAAAACCGAAAGAGATTATCAGCCGCATTTTGGACGAAACGGGCGGCGAGGCTCTGACCCTGATGACCATGTTTGGGCCCTTTAAGGCGGCGAGCTTTGCGTTTGGCGATGAAGAGCTGATGTTTTGGGCCAAAGAAGCCCCCGAGGATGTGGCCGAAGGCATCAAGATTATTGCGGACGGCATGACCGAGTGGCTACAGGGGTATTTGGATTTGGGCGTCGACGGCCTGTACTACACGGCCCAGTTTGCCGAACCGGGGCGTTTTACGCAGGAGCAGTGGGAAACCCTCGTCAAACCGTTTGACGAACAGGTGCTCTCGGTGTGCCGTGACCGGGATGAAAAGATAAACTTTTTGCACATGTGCGGCGAACCGGAATACCGGTTCCGGGTAGAGCTGCAGCGGCTGCGGGCTATGCCCGGAGACATTGTCAACTGGTCCGTGAAAGATAACGGCCTGTCGCTACAGGACGGCCGGGCGTTCTTTGGCAACCGGCCGATTTTGGGCGGCATGAATAATAAACAGAACCTGGTGTCCGGTACGGAAGAAGCCATTTTCGAAGAAGCGCAAAGCTGCCTTCGCGAGGCCGGTACCGCCGGGTTTATGCTGGGCGCCGATTGCACCGTTCAGCCCCCCGCCGGGCAGAAGGTGGAGCTGTGGCGGATTCGCGCAGCGGTACAGGCGGCCCATGATTTTCAAGAGTAAAGGCCATAGCCATGTAAAAAAAGGACTCCAAAAGGGGATACTTCGTAAGAATGTATCCCCTTTTGATATCTTTTGCGTTGTTAGTACATAGATAGCATGGGAATGGTGTATACACGCAAACCCAGTTATGTGTTATACTTAACAGTGAGACAAACGGAAATTTGCGGAGGTACCATATGGTTAGAGAAATTGAGGCAAACGAGCTAAACGAATTATTAAATTTGTATTTATATTTACATGAGAAGTCTGTGCCAGACATGACACAGCATTTGAAAGACACATGGGAAGCTATTCTAAAAGATGAAAATCATCACATTCTTGTGAATGTGGTTGATCATAAAATAGTGTCCTCTTGTGTTTGCGTAATCATCCCAAATTTAACAAGGGATATCAGACCGTACGCCTTTATAGAAAATGTTGTTACCATGAAAGATTACCGCGGTAAGGGGTATGCAACGGAATGTTTGAAGTATGCGAAAGAAATTGCAGAAAAAGCAAATTGCTATAAAATGATGTTGCTCACCGGTTCAAAGCAAGAGGCAACACTTAAATTTTATAGGAACGCGGGCTATAACAGCAGTG
>CAJKJS010000445.1 GCA_905200265.1 uncultured Oscillospiraceae bacterium | reverse complement strand
AGCGGAGCAAGTACAACAAGCAGCTCAAAGGGTCAAGCTCGATACGGTCTATACGCTGATGGGAGGGGAAGTACATGAGGCAAACTGAAATCCTTACCGTGGAACGCCCTGCCATTGGGGAAGCCTATGACGATATCCGCCATTGTTCCGGATTGCGGGTGTTGGTTTATCCGAAAGAAGGGTTCCAGTCCACCTATGCCGTCATGGGAACCCGGTATGGATCGATTGACCAAACGTTTCAGCGCTCCGATGAAGAAACGACCTGTACGGTACCGGCTGGTATTGCACACTATTTGGAACATAAACTGTTTGAAAGTGAAGAGGGAGATGCCTTCACACGGTTTGCCCAAACGGGAGCCAGTGCCAATGCGTATACTTCCTTTGATTCAACCTGTTACCTGTTTTCCTGTACGGGGCAGGTGGAGGAGAATTTATCTACCTTGCTGGATTTTGTCCAACATCCCTATTTTACGGAACAGACAGTGCAAAAGGAACAGGGCATTATTGGGCAGGAAATTCGCATGTATGAAGATGATCCCCAGTGGCGGCTTCTCTTTAACCTGTTAGGGGCCATGTATCAGTATCATCCGGTAAAAGAAGACATCGCTGGCAGTATTGATAGCATTGCGAAGATCACGCCGGATTTGCTGTATCGCTGCTACCATACATTTTATAACTTGCACAATATGGTGTTGGCAGTGGCGGGGAACATTCGGGTGGAGACAGTGCTGGCGCTTTGTGACCAGTACTGCCGGCCTGGAGAAGAGCAGACCGTGCGCCGGGTTTTCCGGGAAGAACCAGCGGGTGTTAGCCGGCATCTGGTTGAGCAAAAACTGCCGGTTTCTATGCCGCTATTTGAACTGGGCATCAAGCAGGAAATGGGCCCCATGGAGGAATCTGACACCAAAACAGAAGCGGCGATGGAAGTGCTGCTGGAAATCCTCTCTTCCGATGCTTCACCACTTTTCCGAAAGTTACTGGATGAAGGGCTCATTAACGAATCGACTTTTGGTGCGGAGCGTTTTGAAGGTAGCGGTTACGCCAGTGTTCTTTTCAGCGGGGAATCCCGCGACCCCAAGCGGACGGCCTCTGAAATTTTGGAAGCCATTCGGACTATGCAGGAAAAGGGTATTGAGTATGATGAATTCTGGCGGGCGAAAAAAGCCGTATATGGCCGGAATATCAGTGGCCTAAACAGTGCCGAAGGGATTGCGAATGGCTTAGTTGCTATGACGCTGAGTGGCCGGGAGCTTTTTTCCTATTTTGATGCGCTGATGGCGCTCACACTAGACGATGTCACGCAGTGCCTCAGGCGCTGTTTGATAAAAAATCAGGAAGTTTTATCTGTTATCTGGCCGCAAGAGCCGGAACAGAAACAGTAAGGAGGAAGTTTTCAAATGACGTATACGGTTCAGTTTCCCGGGTTGGGATTCAGTGTGAATGTGAACACCGATGCATTTACACTGGGTTCCTTTACGGTGAAATGGTACGGGATCATCATTGCCGCTGCCTTTCTGCTGGCTTTTTTGTATGCTTATAAAAGCTGCAAAAAGCTGCGTATCAACCAGGATTCCCCCTCATTGCCGTCAAGCTCATCAAAGATGTGAAGAATAGCTTCAAGTTCAGAA
>CAJKJS010000444.1 GCA_905200265.1 uncultured Oscillospiraceae bacterium | reverse complement strand
TGCATGGCCTTTGTGCCGGGCTCCGGAATTTTATAAAATGCGGCTAAATACCGTCTGCCAGGCCCAGCCCTGCCCCCAGGGGGACAGCCGGCGGAATTTCCCCGATTGTGTGTTGGTACGGGAACAGGAAGGAAGAGGAAAAGCATGAAAGCAGTTTTGCAGCGGGTCACGAAGGCCAGTGTAACCATTAACGGAAAAGAGACTCGCTCGATTGGGCCGGGACTTGTGATTTTACTGGGAGTCATGCCCGGGGATACCGAGAAACACAGTGCCACCATGGCCAATAAACTGTGCCAGATGCGTATTTTCAGTGATGAAAACGGCAAAATGAACCGTTCGCTCCTGGACGTGGGAGGCAGCATGCTGGTGGTTTCCAATTTTACATTGGGCGCCGATTGCCGCAAGGGTGCACGGCCGTCTTTTTCGGGAGCAGCGGCTCCGGATGTAGCAGAACCGTTGTACCAGCACTTTGTGCGTGAGGTACGGGGAAAAGGTGTGGAAACACAAACCGGGGAATTTGGCGCCGATATGCAGGTGAGTTTGGTAAACGACGGGCCGGTAACGATTTTGCTGGATTCCGACGAATTGACGATCCATTGATTCTTGTACTCATAGGAAAAATGTGCTATGCTAAAAGGCAAAGACAGATTTAGCCGGTGGGTAGAGTCCTATGGCTATCGAATACTTTGCAATAAAGGAGAACGCCAAACCATGAAGACAAATCGAATGCGCCGCTTTTTAGCGGTTGCCTGTATGTCGTTGTTTCTGGCTGGCAGCAGCCTGATGGTGGTATACGGGGAAAATACGGCGGAGGAGCCCAATGTGTCTTCCGGTTCCAGCCAGGAATCGTCCGTGGAAGAAAGCACGCAGCCGTCGGTGCCGTCCGAACCGTCAACACCTTCGGAACCGTCGACACCTTCGGAACCGTCGACGCCTTCGGAACCGTCGACACCTTCGGAGCCATCGACGTCGGGTGGAGAAAGCTCGGGATCGAATGGAGGAAATTCGCAAACATCTTCGCAAGCGCCGGATAACTCGTCCGGTGGTGAAGGAGGAGGAACAGGCGGTACTACCGGTGGTCAGAGTGATACAGGGGACGAAGGCGGTACGTCCTACTATGAAAGTAGTGATGAGCCCGTCTATTATCCCGAAGAAGGCGATACGCCGGTAGACCCCGACGACGAAAGTTCCTACTATACCGGCAGCAACACGTTCCAGGACGATGATAACAGCGACTTGGTAGATGACGCCAGCGTGATTGAAGAGTTGCCGGTAAGCGCCCTGGAAAGCAGCGAAGAATCGTCCGAGACGGCAGCGGCTGTTGATGGCGAAAGCTCTGTCAAATTCGGCAACAATGGCGGCAGCGGTACGCTGTTCTGGACAGGACTGATCCTGATTTTGTTGGGTGTAGTTGGGATTGGCTCTGTGATCTGGATGCAGGTTTCGCCTCGGCTAAAGGCCCGGAAAGCCGCCGCGAAAGGTCTGCCCATGAGTGAAGAAGCGCTGGAAGATATGGAAGACATCAATTCTTTCTCTCAAGATGCACAGGGCGAAGAAAATCAGGAACAAGAAACGGATTAGCCGGAATTCAGCTCATCAACGATGATGCCCGAATCCTTCATAAAGCTGCCAT
>CAJKJS010000443.1 GCA_905200265.1 uncultured Oscillospiraceae bacterium | reverse complement strand
TTGAATGTAGGGCCGGAATGTGAATTCTTCCTTTTTAATATGGACGATAATGGTCATCCCACTACGACAACATTCGACCGGGCCGGTTATTTTGATTTGGGCCCTGGGGATGTGGGAGAGCAGGCCCGGCGGGAAATCTGCACCAATTTGGAAGAAATGGGATTCGAAATCGAAACGTCCCATCATGAATGTGCGATGGCCCAACACGAAATTGATTTTCGTTATACCGAAGCGCTTATGTCGGCGGATAATTTGGTTACCTTTAAAATGGTGGTCAAATCCATCGCTTCCCAACATGGTTTGTGGGCGACCTTCATGCCTAAACCGTTGTTTGGACAAGCCGGTTCCGGTTTGCATGTGAATATGTCGCTGTGCAAAGACGGCAAAAACTGTTTTTATGATGAAACCAGGGAAAACGGCCTATCGGATACCGGCCTGCATTTTATCGCCGGGATTATGAAACATATTAAAGGTATTACGGCTCTGTGCAATCCGCTGGTTAATTCGTATAAGCGTTTAGTGCCTGGGTATGAAGCTCCCTGTCATATTGCCTGGACACGCTCGAACCGCAGTGCACTCATCCGTGTACCGGCTACCCGGGGGGCAAGCACTCGGGTGGAATTGCGCAGCCCGGACCCGGCCTGTAACCCGTATCTGGTATTTGCCACACTGCTGGCCGCCGGCTTGGAAGGAATCCGGGAAAAGCTACCGGCTCCACAGGCACTGGCGGGTAACATTTTTGAATTGAGCGAAGAAGAAAGACAGAGCCAGGGGGTCGAGAATCTGCCGGCCAATTTGTGGGAAGCGGTACAGGAACTGAAAAAAGACGAGTTTTTGCACCGTGTACTGGGTGACCATGTTTTCCGCAAATACGTAGAGGCCAAAGAGCAGGAATGGAAGCGTTTTGCTGAAGATGTCAGTTCCTGGGAAATCCGCGAATATCTCAACAAATTCTGAAAGATGCGGCTTGTCAGAATGGTTGGAACAGATGGGGATGAAACAAGAGGATGAAGGGCATTTTGGTAGCGAACGCGAATGCGAACGCAGCGAGGCAGATTGCAGCGGTGCTGCGGTCAGCGGGCCTTCCCGTTTTCGGGGTGGCAGTTTCCGGTGCCAAAGTGCTGGATTTCTGCCGTTCCCGCGGGGAAGTATGTGTATGTGGCGGCTTTTTGCCAGATATGCCGCTGCGGCGGCTGACGGAAATGGCGGGCGGACGCTGTGACTTTATTTTAACATTAAAAGCAACGGAATGGCCGCTTTTACAGGATGTGACCGCGTTGGGCGTGCGGATTCCCATTGTGCGTACAGATTTAATTGCAACGGTGAATCTGATGTTCAGCCTCGATCAACCACCCAGCCTATTGGTTAAAAAAAGAATGGAAACCGGGCAGGAAGACGAGAAGAAAGTTTTACTGCGTGCTAAAGAATTGCTGATGCAGCGCAACGGTTTGTCAGAAAGCCAGGCCCATCGTTTTTTGCAGAAAAAAAGCATGAATGCCGGGAATAAGCTGATTGAATCAGCCTGGATAACACTGCTGCGTACATAAGGCGTCCTGATATGATTGATGGGCGAATGATGCGCCTTATTCTATGTAAAAAAGGGTGAAGAACATGAAGTTTACCAAAATGCAGGG
>CAJKJS010000442.1 GCA_905200265.1 uncultured Oscillospiraceae bacterium | reverse complement strand
CAGCAAATCCCAGTAAGCCGGGATCAGTGTTTTTTCTTCGCCGTTATTGATTAGTTCCAAATACCGTGCCCATTCGTTTTTCACCCAAGGCGCCGTGAAGTATTCCGGTTTGGAACCCATCAATACCATCACCCGGGAGGTATGCAGCGCCGAAAAAATAATAGGTTCATAATTCTTCCCCAGCGGCAGAGATTCCGGCGCATAGAAAGTCCGAATGCCCTTAGCGGTTAGCTTTTCATAGAGAGAACGAGCCCGGAAGCTATCGAGGGTACGTTCCCCGTTATCCTGTTCTTTATAGCTGATGAACACATCATATTTTTCCTGCTTGGCGGCAATGGAGAGAATTTCCTGCATAATGGTATTGATCTCTCGAGCCTGAGCCTCATACCGGCTCTTTGCGCCGGGTTCCGCCCGGCGAATGACTTCCTGAAAATCGGGGTCATTTAAAATGGAGCCGTATTTTGCCCGGTGGCAGGTAGGCACATATCGGCCGGTAGCCGGGTCTTTTACATATTCAATCCCGTACTTACAAAGCAGCAGCCCCCAGTACGCTTCTGCATCACCGCTATCTTCGGCAATCACTTTTTCATACACGGAAATAGCCCGGTCAAATTCACTGTTCATACGAAGATCATTGGCGCGGTTATGCATGTTCACAAGCCGTTCGTCATGATCGCTGGGTAAATCCGAAATGGAATCGCACGAATCGCACACTGCGGTTTTCCCGTCCGGATTCGGGATCAAATTGCCGCCGCACATTTTGCATTTAAAAACTGCCATGGTTCTCTCCTCCGTTTATTTCAAGATCTTACACTTCATATTGCGTTCTTTCAGCTGATTGCGCACCAACACACAGGCCTGCCAGGCTTCCGTTTCCCGCCCCGCCCGTACACAGGAACCAATATAAGCAACCCGTTCCGCAATGAACTGTTCCAGCGACGAAAGCGCTTCGTGGCTCATAGGGTCGCTATAGCGCAGATCTTCAGCCAATGCCATCATTTCTTTTTTGACGGTTTCATCTTTTACACTCAGAGCATACCCCTGCACATCGCTCATCAAATCACGCACGAAAAAGACTTTGCGGCTTTCGTGCTCTTCCATTTTTTCGGCATGGTCTTTTGCGATGAGGCCCGATACCAGGAAGATCACTTCAACCGCCAAAATCAGAATTTGAATGACAAACGCCAGTTTTACATCACAGCTGGGAATCAGCATGATCACCGTACCGGCTATGAGCGCTACCACCAGATAAACGGCCGCACTACGGCTGATGGGGTACCCTAAAAAGAGATCCCGGGGCCTTACTCCCTGGCGTCCATAGGTCAGGCAGGTCACCAAAATCTGCATAAGAAACGCTACCAGTACAAAAATATACGAACACCAGAACGAAGGCGTCATTTGCCAATTGCCGATGAGAACAAACAGAATCAGATTGTAAACCAGAAAGCCGGTCAACCATCCGACCGCACCCAGAATATATTTTTTATCCACTTTCATTGTGCAATCCCTCCCAGATTGAGGCTGTGCTCTTTAAATTGCGTATCGATTACCCTTATGATTTTCCTTTATCTTGCAGCGCCGTTACTTCACGCCGAAACGCATCCAGCCGCTGCTGCAAAGTTCCCTCATACTGATTCATTTTCTCCCA
>CAJKJS010000441.1 GCA_905200265.1 uncultured Oscillospiraceae bacterium | reverse complement strand
CGGATGACCGTTTCGATCTGTTTTTCGGTGCTGTTTTCTTTTAAGGAACGGCCCCGCTTTAATTTAAACTGTTTTTCCGGTACCAGCCGCACAAACGAAAACCAGCCGGTGTCTTTTAATTGTTTGACGAACTCGGCGCGTTTTCCTTCCGGACAAATGTATTCCACCATTAGTAGCCCGGCTTCTTCCTTTTCATGGCGGGCCAGCCGGTGCACAATGCAGTAGAGCAGCTGGTACGTGGTGGATAAATGATATAAAACCATGACGGTATCGTGGCTCCTTTATACGGAAAATAGGGGCAAAGTGCCCGCATCGTTTTCGCCTTTTAGGCTTTCCATCGCGGTGCACCCACACCGGTACAGATGGTGGGCGTCTTCCCGGGGGATGGGCACTCCTTGCCCCCACCGCCCGTAATCACGGCAAAAAGCCCGGGCCCCCAGGGCCAGAGGGCTTTGCTCCCACAATCCCGGCAGAGTAAGGAGCGGGCCGGTTTCACCCAGCCGTGCCAGCGCCCCTTCGGCGTCTTCCCGAGTGGGATTTTTCCCCACAGCGGCATACAGTACCGGTCCGGCGCACAAATACCCCAGTTCATAGGAAAACGGAGCCCGCCACCGCCCGGTGAATAACGCCGCGCCACATACTGCTTCGTATACCTCCCGGAACGGGGAGGAAAGCGGTGGCTGTTTGGTTTCGTGCATGAGTAATGACGGCGCCCGGTAATAAATGGGCCGCCCGCCGGCCTGGGTGAGAGGTTTCACAAAACCCGCAAAGTCGGCCGACACAATGCCGAATTTTGATAGCGAAAGCGCCCCCACTGCTTCCCGTTTTTTCATGCCGCTTTCGCAGGAAACCGAAAGCGTATCCGGGTGCAGGCCCAGTTGCTTTACCCGTCTTTCAAAAAAGCAGGAGGGGTAGCTGCTGTCAAACACCAGGTGCAGCGCCACATCGTGGTACGCCGCAATATCCAAAAGCCGCACAATATACCGGTTGGGAATGTCGTTGGCTTCGGCCAGTGGTAATTCGTCCCGCCATGATAGTGTTGTCCCCAGCGCCCGGTTGATCCGGTCGTAAATCACCGAAAGGGGTGTCAGTGGATCATCGTACAGTGCCCGGGTACTGGCGAACCCCTTCACGCCAAAGTGTTCTTCCAGCTTCGCAAAAAAAGCCCCCGTCCCATGTACCGGCAGCCACAGGCTGCCGGTGCCATCGCACACGGCGGCTGGATTTTCCAGAATTTCCGACGACAGGTCTTCCACGGGCAGCCGTAAGTATTGCTGCGTAATATAGTCGTGACCCAAACGCCGGTGAAACGGCCAGTCCCGCAGTACGGGCAGCCGGTACAGGACGTTACAAAAAAGCAACTGCATCCCGAATACAATCGGGCGGTTAGCCGCCCGTTCACGATCTCGGTTTTGCAGGCAAATAGTGTGAAATTTAATTTCCGCGTTGCCGTTGGTCAAAAAAGCGAAAAGCTTACGCACCCCGCTGACCGGGAGCTTTTCCAGCATAGATTCTGTCAGTCCTTTCCCCCAAGGGGTTTCTCTACTCTCTCTTTTTAGTATAGGCAACCGGGTAAACGGGACATATGTGCTTTTTCATGTCTATGTAAAATCTTCCTGTTTTTTAGCGCCCGTCCGCCATACCGCCTGTC
>CAJKJS010000440.1 GCA_905200265.1 uncultured Oscillospiraceae bacterium | reverse complement strand
GGGGGATTTGTGGTAAACTAAAAAACAGAATCCCGCCTAGGCGGAAAGAAAACGAAGAGGTTTTGTTCTATGAAAAAATGGTTCTGCCGGCGCCTGGCGCCCGGCCTGTGCGCCCTACTGATGATGCTGGCTTTGCCTGTTACCTTACAGGTTTCGGCCAAAGCCACTACGGAAGAAACCACCGTCGCGGTGGACAGCATGGAAATGGAAGTCCATGTGCCCGCCGGGTATTATGTGTTAACGCCGGATATGGCGGAAAATGACGGCGATTTCCTGCTGGCTGGTATTACCGATGCGGCTTCCAAAATTCAGGAATACCGGGATAACGGTATTTATCTGAATCTGGTGTCGGAAGACCAGAGTGTTAACATCAGCTTTTTCAAAAAGGAATCCACCACCAATGAGCAAATTTATAACCTTAGTGACTGTTCAAAAGAAGATCAGGACTATGTGCTCAGCCTGCTGGATGAAGCCGACGACCCCGACCTGGGGCTGGAAAGTCAGGCCGAGTATTTCCGCGACCACCCGCAGATGCTCATGATCCACACGGTGGCCCAGGCCGATAACGGCAACGGCGGTACGGCGTATGAAGAAAGCTATACCACCATCGTAAACGGCTACTCGGTTTCGATCAGTGCGTATATGCCCCAAAAAGCGGACGATGTCGAAGCGGTGGGCGAAGCGCTCAAAGAGATTGTCATGGGCGTGGAATTTACCAATATCCTGCCCATTCCCACGGTGGAAGAGCTGCGCGCCGAAGCGATGAATGTTCTCATCCCCTTAGCGACGCTTATCGGTTCGCTGATTGTGGCGCTGATCATCTGGGGCGTGGATAAAAAGCGCAAGGCTACCCGCAGCGCCCGTTTGGCCGAAGATCTAACCGAATTTAACCGTGCCCGCCGTCTGGCCCGGGAAGAAGCGGAAAAATCCGGCATCCCCTTTGAGGAACCGGTGCTGTTTGTCAATGAGACCAACTGCTCCGACTTTGAAATTGATGGCGCCTGCCGCATGCACTTTTTGCGCAGCCGGTGGCTGTATACCTTCGGCGTGCCGCTATTGGGGCTTTGTTTTGTGTTGGAAGCGCTGTTCCTAAGCGGCGACGTGATCACGCGGCTGCTCATGGGCGGCCTGGGGCTGTATTTTATGGCCGTGCCGTATATTAGCTTCCGGCGTCTGCATAAAGAAGAACAGAACGTATACCGCAAACTGCGTACCCGTGCGGCCAAATATGTGTTCTGCGAAGAAGTGATGCGGGTGTACGGTATTCAGTCCGCCGCCCAGCACCCCTACTTCTGCCTGTGGAAAGCAGTGGAAACGAAACAGAACTTCTATTTGTACTATACCAGTGAACGGTGCTACATTTTGCGCAAAGACGGTTTCATGAATGGTCAGGAGGATGTGGCGTCGTTCCGGGCGCTGCTGAAAGAAAAGATGGGAAAGCATGCTCACGTGAAAAAATAACGAATTCGGCCATTGCATTACCCTGAAAAATTGTGTATGATTATTTTATAAGCTCTTTGGCCGGTCTTAACCGGCTGGTTGCAATTTTGTATAATTGAGGAGGATCATTCAACTATGAAACTCGAAAATGTCGGCCAGGCGCTCAAATCCTATTTCTCCGGCAAACCGATTTGGCAGGCACTCATGCCGCTGGATATT
>CAJKJS010000439.1 GCA_905200265.1 uncultured Oscillospiraceae bacterium | reverse complement strand
AAGCCCGCGCAGTAAATCGCGAGCTAAAATAGCCATAAAATCGTTTTGCAGCCAATGAAACCATTAAAATACTTCCTTTACACACATCGGAATTTTCTTTACTATCTTAAACCAGAGCAAATTATTTGTCAAGGTTTTTATACTTTAAAGTACAAAATTCAGAGAAAAGCCTCAGCAATTCGCTTTGCAACCACACAGGCAGGCGCTCCTGCCTCCACCGTCAGGTCTGCAGCCGCCTGATACAGTGGACAACGCTGTTCATAGAGCTCCGCGATCACTTTCCGTCTGTTGGGCTTCTGAAGCAGGGGCCGCTTCCTGTCCCCCTTCAGCCTTTCCTGCAGTGCCGGAAGCGGTACGTCCAAATAAAGGATGGTACCCTTTCCGGCATGAAATGCCTGTACATTGTCAGGAAAAAGCACGGTTCCGCCTCCGCAGGCCACCACCATGTTCGTTTTTTCTGCAATTTCCCGTACTGCCGCAGCTTCCCGTTCCCGAAAACCAGCTTCACCAAAACGTTCGAATATTTGAGAAACTTTTAAACCTTCTTTGCGTTCAATATATTGGTCGAGATCACAGAACTTCCGGTTCATGAGTTTGGCCGCCCGCTTTCCCACACTTGTTTTGCCGCATCCCATAAAGCCGCACAGCACGATATTTCCATCCATAACTATGCTTTCCCCCCGAAAATCCGTCTCATCTCTTCTGCAGCGTCTTTGCAAAGTACAGCCAGCTCTGAGGCCTTGAACTGCGTGCCATACCAGATTTCATGGGCAGCCACAGCCTGAAATACCAGCATTTCCATTCCTCCGATCGCCTTTACCCCCAATCTCTCTGCACGTTGCAGCAATTCTGTTTTCGCAGGATTATACACAGCGTCAAACACAGCGGAACAACGGGAGACCACTTCCTCTGAAACAGGGCATTCACCAGTGTGGGGATACATTCCCGCACTGGTAGCATTTATAAGCACGTCAAACTCCGTCTTTTCGCTTTCCAGCGCGGCATAAGTCAGAACACGCACCTCTCCGCCCACGCCGCGATACTTCTGAAGATCAGAGCAGAGCTTTTGCCCCTTTTCAACCGAATTTTCCCTGCTAACAATTGTGAGGCTTGTCCCCGGACATTCCGCCGCCTCAAAGGCGATTGCTCTGGCGGCTCCGCCGTTTCCAAGCAGCAAAACTTTTCCCGAAAGCTCTGCACCATGATTTTTCAACGCCGCACGGCACCCGGCGCCGTCGGTTGTATATCCAAAAAGCCTTCCCTGCTTCACTTGCACCGTGTTGACAGAGCCGGAAGCTTTCGCTTTTTCCTCAACTTCATCCAAAAAGGGAATAATTGCATTTTTATGGGGAATCGTTACGTTGAAACAATCCAGACCGCATAAAACCGGTATTGCCTCCTTCAAATCCGGAACATCCAGAACCGTGTAGGAAAGCGGACGTCCGGATAACGCAAACAACCTTTCATGGATGAACGGTGACATCGTATGTCCGATAGGATGGCCAATTACGGCAATTTTTTGTGGTTCCATGGCGGAAGAAACTCCCCTTTCCCTCAGTTTTCCAAAATATTTCTATTTCGTATTGACAAAGCAGAATCGAGTCAATAAAATGTAGGTGATGGATACGGTACGGCGAACGTTACCACTCGCCGGCGTATGGATTG
>CAJKJS010000438.1 GCA_905200265.1 uncultured Oscillospiraceae bacterium | reverse complement strand
TGTTTTGTGTTTGCCAGGGGGAAAGAAAACAGGTATAGTAACAGTGGAAGCTTCCCTGGGGACTGTGGAGACGAAAAGGAAGCGCCATTCTTTATTTTTGAACAAGACAGAAACGGTGGTACCGCTATGAATGATACAATTGCTTTTCTTTTTTCCAATCAGATTCTCAATGCCGGGTTGCTGGCATGGCTGACCGCGCAGGTCATTAAACTCATTTATTACTTTATCTGCCACCGGGAGATTCGCCTGGAGCGCCTGAAAGGGGCGGGCGGCATGCCCAGCGCCCATTCAGCCACCACCTGCGCCATGGCCATTACAGCCTTGCTGACTTGCGGGTTCCAGTCGGCCGAATTTGCTATTGCCTGTATTCTGACGGTCATTGTCATTTACGATGCCACCGGTGTACGGTGGGAAGCCAGTTTACATGCCCGGGCGCTGAATTTGCTGATCGATGAGCTGGACGACGAAGCGGAAAAGAACGGCGAAAGCGGTGAGCACCGCGTTCTGCGCCGCCAGCTGCGGGAGCAGATTCCGGAACTCAATGAATCCCTAGGGCACCGTCCCATTGAAGCGTGCTTTGGCGCCGCGCTGGGGATTTTGCTAGCCTTACTCCTTCATTCTTTCTATCTGTAAGAAACACATACGAAAAAAGCGGGCGATTCGGCCCGCTTTTTTATTTATGGAGATTTATAAAAGCTCCTCCCCTTTTTCCCGGTACCAGGCTTCGGCCGTTTGCAGCAGAGCGCGCGCCGCCTGGGACAGTTCCTCTTTCTTTCGATACACCAGCTCGATACGGCTGTGCATGGCTTCTTCGGCCACAGGGAGAAACACCATTTCAAAATCGTTTTTCTCATTCCAATGGCGGACCATGGAACGGGGCAAAATACCCACACCGGCCCCTGAGGCCGCCCACGTTAAGGTCGTACGGGCATCGTCATTACAGCAAAAGGTATTGAGTCGCAGCCCTTTTCGTTCAAAAATGCGGCTGAGCACCCCTTCCCATCGGCGGTATACGATAAGCGGCTTGTTCGCAAGTTCCGCTAAGGATATCGTTTCGGGTAAATACCCGTTTTCATCGCGGAACCAATTTTCTTTGCCCACGGCTACCAGGGATTCTTCCAGCAGCGGCACCGTTTCCAATTCACCGGGGGCAAACGGCGTACGCACAATGGCCAGCTGCAACACACCAGCGCGGATTTGCTGCAAAAGATGGTAAGTATTCCCCTCAAACAGTTCAAAACGTACTTTGGGGTGGGCCTGACAGTAAGCAGGGAGCCACCCCACTAAGCCCGCTACGCTGCTGACGACCCCCATGTGGATGGTATCTTCGACCCCTTCCCCATACCGGGACACTTCCTCTTTGGCAAGCCGGGCCATTTCCAGAATGGGCACCGCCCGGCGGTATAGTTCTTCTCCCGCCGGTGTCAGCCGGATGTGCCGCCCGTCCCGCTGGAACAGGCAGGTGTGCATTTCGGCTTCCAACTGGGCAATATGCGCCGAAAGAGGCGGCTGGGTCATATGCAATTGACGGGCGGCTGCACTGATGCTGCCTTCCTGTACCACGGTGACAAAGGTATGCAGCGTTTTCAGTTCCACCGAATTCCCCCTTTTTTCGCACGCGACCTATACAAAAATAATATAGAACTGAACAAAATGAAATGGCTGCAAA
>CAJKJS010000437.1 GCA_905200265.1 uncultured Oscillospiraceae bacterium | reverse complement strand
TGCCTTTGTTTTCTGTTTCTTTTATGCAAATGTCAGTTGTACTCAGTCATCATAGCCGTCGGGGTTCTTCTGCTGCCAGTTCCAGCTGTCACGGCACATATCTTCGAGGTTATACTTGGCTTTCCAGCCCAGTTCCTTTGCAGCCAGGGTGCTGTCCGCGTAGTTTTCGGGCACGTCGCCGGGACGGCGGGGATCGATCACATAGGGAATGGTTTTGCCCGTGGCCTTTTCAAAGGCATGGACCATATCCAGCACCGAGTAGCCTTTGCCGGTCCCCAGGTTGTAAATCCGCAATCCGCAGTTCTGATCGCCGTTTTCGCCAAACAGGCGCAAGGCCGCCACATGGCCTTCGGCCAGGTCGACAACGTGGATGTAATCGCGCACGCCGGTACCGTCGGGCGTGGGATAGTCATTGCCGAACACATGCAGTTTTTCCAGTTTGCCAATGGCCACCTGGGTGATGTACGGCATGAGGTTATTGGGAATCCCGGAGGGATCTTCGCCGATCATGCCGCTTTCATGAGCGCCCACCGGGTTAAAGTACCGCAGGATGATGGGGTTGAACGTCGAGTCGGCTTTGGCGATATCTTTGAGGATGCCTTCGATCATGAGTTTCGTCGACCCATAGGGGTTCGTGGTGGAAAGGGGGAAATCTTCCGTAATCGGCACCGAAGCCGGGTCGCCATACACGGTAGCCGACGAGCTGAATACAAAGTTCTTCACCCCGTGCTTTTCCATGGTTTCCAGCAGCACAATGGTAGAGATCAGGTTGTTGTCATAGTAGCGCAGCGGAATCCGGCAGGATTCGCCCACCGCTTTCAGCCCGGCAAAATGGATCACCGCGCCAATATCCTGTTCCGAAAAAATGCGTTCCATGGCTTCACGGTCGCACACATCTTCTTTATAGAAGACCACCTTCTTGCCCGCCAGCGTCTCAATGCGTTCGACTGCTACCGGTTTTCTAACGGATTCGTCACAACAAATGAAATTTAAATTAAAACCTAGTGGTGGAGTGGCTATTCATTTTGTTCCGGTGATGAGAGGTGAACGGATTAAATATAAGAAATATAAGGGGCAATGGTTGTGATATATAGTACGATTTTGCTCATGAATAGGAATATCCCATTTTTTGTGCTAAAATGTCCTTGTGTTTTTTTATCAGATGACTCATATTTGCAGTGACTAATTAAAGTGATGTTATGAAAAGCATGGAAACGAAAGCATATTCGATAATTGAAGAAGCGTATAAAGAATATTATCCGGTTATATACCGATATGTTAGATGCCGTATAAAATGTAAATATGAAGTTGAAGATCTAGTGCAAGACGTTTTTATGCGTTTGTTGGATTATGACAATATGCTTCAAAAATCTACCATTCAGTCTTTTCTTTTCACTATCGCACGTAATCTTGTGACAGACTATTTGCGCTGTTATTATAGAAAACAGGAAATGATATCGTGCGCCTATGAAAATGCTATTGAATTTACTTGTGGACCTGAAGAAGAAATCATTGTTAAAGATTTACTTTTCATGGAAAAAATGAGGTTAAGTGTATTTCCGCAACAACGTCAAAGGGTTTATTCCATGAGCCGATTTGAGGAAAAAACACTAAGTGAAATTTCAAAAGAACTTCAATTGAGCATGAGTACAGTAGAAAATCATCTGTT
>CAJKJS010000436.1 GCA_905200265.1 uncultured Oscillospiraceae bacterium | reverse complement strand
GTTTTTATTCGGAATTAGTCTGCAAAGAATGCTTTGCAAGCCTTGTACGTCATGTATACGTCGTACTTCGACACCACTTCAAACGGTGCGTGCATGGAAAGAACCGGTACCCCGATATCAATGACATCCACGTTCATCCCGGCTACATACAGAGCCACCGTGCCGCCGCCGCCCAAATCGACGCGGCCCAGTTCACCCATCTGCCACTGCACATCGTTATCATCGAACAGCTGACGAACTTTTGCCGTGAATTCCGCCGAAGCTTCCGAAGAACCAGACTTACCGCGGGCGCCGGTGTACTTCATCACACCCACGCCGCGATTGATCAGGCAGGCGTTCTGCAGATCATAAGCCGACGCATAGTTCGGATCAAAAGCAGCCGTTACGTCAGCGGACAGGCACTGAGAGTTCGACAGTACATGCCGTGCTTTCAGCCCTTCGGCTTCGGCCAGATCTTCGACAAAATAGCTCAGGAACTGCGAATCCAGCCCCGTGTTTCCTACGCTGCCAATTTCTTCTTTGTCGGCCAGCACCGTGATTGCCGTACGGCGAGGCGTTTTGCAGTGCAATAGCGCCTGCAAGGCCGGATAGGCGCATACGCGGTCGTCATGACCATAGGAACCGATCATGCTGCGATCAAATCCGATATCCACGGCATGGAAAGCCGGCACGAATTCAATTTCAGCGCTCATCAAGTCTTCTTCGCAAATATCATACCGGTCGTGCAGAATCTGCATAACCTTCTTCTTGTACATCTCTTCCCCTTTTTCGCCGGAAATGGGGCTGCTGCCACAGAGGATATTCATATTTTCAGCTTCAATGGCTTTGCCCAGCGTTTTGGCCGACTGTTCCTGGGAAAGGTGGGGCAGCAGATCTGTCACGCAGAACTGTTCGTCCCCTTCTTTTTCCCCAATGCACAGGTTCACAACCCGGCCATCTTTGCACACAACCGTGCCATGCATGGCCAGCGGAATGGCTGTCCACTGGTACTTTTTAATGCCGCCATAATAATGGGTCTTCAAAAAGGCCATATCGTTGCTTTCATACAGCGGAATGGGCTTTAAATCCAGACGGGGCGAATCAATATGAGCCGCTGCAATCGCAACACCATTGCGGCACCCTTCTTTACCGATAACAGCTAGGATCAGCGCTTTGCCACGATTGGAAGCATACACCTTGTCGCCGGGCGCGTACTTTTTGTCCGCTTCAAAGGGAACAAAGCCCGCTTTTTCGGCCAGCCGAATAGCTTCGCTTACACATTCCCGTTCTGTTTTGCCATGATCCAAAAACGCCTTATACTCTTCACAGAAAGCGTTCATCTTCTTTTCTTTGGATTCATTCAGCGTAAGAAGGCCGTTTTCTCTTTTAAAAAGATACGTTTCTTCTTCTTTTTTGACAACTTTCTTCGTCATCATGATTCCTCCTTCATGTTAACTAAAATCTGAATAGAGATATTGGTATATCCCTCGATTTTGCATGACTTTTTTTACATACTCGCGGGTTTCGGCAATGGGAATATCCGTCAGATTCCCCTTTCCATCGGACAGAGAAGGGTCTTCCAGCCAGCTGTCCACATTGCCCACTCCGGCGTTATAGGCCGCCAAGGCCGTTTCCACGTTTTCGTATTTATCAATTAAATACTGCAATAAGGCACATCCAAACCGAATACTTGTGGAAG
>CAJKJS010000435.1 GCA_905200265.1 uncultured Oscillospiraceae bacterium | reverse complement strand
TACTTGACAAAAAAATTCTTTCTCTGTAAGATGAAAATCAAAGAGAGGAAGGGAACTAAAATAACGATGTATCATGTATTGCTTGCGGACGATGAAGCGCGTATCCGGCAGGGTTTGCGCAACATTGTAAACTGGGAGGAACTGGGATTTACCATTGTGGGAGAAACGGCAGACGGCGAAGAAACCGCCGCTTTTTTATGTCGGGAAAAACCGGATGTGGTACTGCTGGATATCACTATGCCCAAACTGTCGGGGCTTGAGGTACTGCAAAAAGCCAAAGAGGGTGGTTTTACCGGCAAAGCCATTATTGTCAGCGACTATTCTGATTTTAAATTTGCGCAGGAAGCTATCCGTCTGGGGGTAGAAAACTATCTCACAAAGCCCATTGACGAAACCGAACTGGAACAAATCCTGCGAAAATTGCAAAAGGATTTGACAGAAGAAACTCGAAAAAAAGCGACGGAAGTTCACTACTTTGCCAGGGCCCGCAAGACCATTTTGCGGGATCTGTTTTTATCTCCCAATAACATCGCGCTGCTGGAACTGATTGACGTAAATACATCACCTGTACCTTATCAGGTTGTGCTGTATGAAAAATACGCTCCTCAGCAGGGCGCCGCTTTGTTATCGTTTGAAAAGCTGCTGCACCTGCCCAACCGGGATTTGCACGCCTTTGACACATTGACCATTGAAAATACCGAAGCGGTGCTTCTAAAAGGAGAAAAAGCCCTGCTGGCTTTTCGCCATTTCGTAGAAGCCTGTCAGAAACAGCGGCATTTTTCCATTCCCACACCGCTGGATGCCGTATTTTTAACCTACGGCCGGCCGGTTTCATCGCTGACCGATGTGCATATGTCGTATCAGCAGGCGAGAGCACTACTGCAACGCAAATTTTTTATTCCCCAAGGGGTTCATCTATTGGGGTATGATATGGGGCCACCGATTACCACCCACGCACCGCTGGAACCTGGATTTTTAAACGCATGCAGCGAAACCTTTCTGTCATGCCTGCAAAGTTTTAACCGTAACCGGTTAGCCGCCGAACTACAGTCCCTGGAACAGGATTTGAGAGGGCGCAGCAGCAGTGTTTCGGAAATTCTTTACTTCCTAACGGATTTATATTTGCATATCAAAGAGCAAATTTTGCGCCTGTACGGCGACAATACCTTTTCGTTCCCCACAAACAGTTGGGCCATGGAATTTATTCAGAGCCGCACGTACCTATATGAAATCATGCGCTTTTTCTTCGAACAGTTTGAACTGATTATGCGCAGCATTGGCACGTATTCCAAAGAAAGTGTGATTGACGATATTGTCCATTATATCGACCACAATTACATGAAAAATCTGAAGCTGGAAAACCTGGCCCCGTTATTTGGATACAACTGTTCGTACCTAGGCAAACTGCTTAAACAGAAAACCGGTCGCAGTTTTAATACCTACCTGGATGAAGTGCGGATTCGGGTTTCCAGAGATCTACTTCAAGACAGCGACATGAAGGTGTACGAAATTGCCGAAGCTGTTGGGTATTCCAATGTGGATTACTTTTCGCTGAAATTTAAAAAGAGCTTGCAGTGTAGCCCCCTGGAATACCGCCGGCAATACCGGGATAAGGGGGATCTTCCCTTATGAAAAAACGCCGGACTGATTCCTTTTTAAGCCGCTTCAAAATCAAAAACCAACTGTTTCT
>CAJKJS010000434.1 GCA_905200265.1 uncultured Oscillospiraceae bacterium | reverse complement strand
AAAATGAAAAAGAACGCCGTACTCCTTGCGATTTGCCCAAAAAAACGGTACAATATGGGCAATCAATGCTGCCGGAATGCGGCGGGCAGCCCAAAATGGAGGAAATTCTATATGATCGATTATACCGGCATGCCATGTCCCATATGCGGCAAACGGTTTGTAAAGGGCGACGATATCGTGGTGTGCCCGCGATGCGGTGCCCCGTACCATCGGGCCTGTTTTGAAGAAAAAGGCGACTGTATTTTTCAGGATCTGCACAGTGCCGGGGAAACCTGGCAGCGGCCTGCGGCTCCCGAACCCCCTTCGTCTCAGGACCAGCAGGAAGTAAAATGCCCTTATTGCGGCAAAAAGAATCACCCCAATGCCCTGTTCTGTGACCAGTGCGGCCGCTCGCTTACCGGAGCGCCCAACACCTATGCGAATAAATCGGCAAGCCCGAATTCTCAGCGCCGGCAACCCCCTGTAGGGCCCAACATGCCCCCGTCGCCGTTCGGCGGATTTCCGGGGCATTCCATGACCTTCACGTTTGACCCGCTGGGGGGCGTACCGCCAGAAGAAGCGATTGATGACATTCCCGCGCAGGAAGTGGCCAAATTCGTTCAGCAGAATTCCGCTTATTACTTACCGGTTTTCCACAATGACCGGGTGTACCGGCGGAACAAATTTAACTTCTGTGCGTTTTTGTTTTCGGGCGGTTGGTTCCTGTACCGTAAGCAGTACAAGTTTGGTTCCATCATCATGGCTATTGTAGCCGCCCTGTATATTGCTTATACCTATATTCGTTACTTTATCTCGGGTCCGTTACTACAGAACCTATATAATGAAATTGGCGCTGCACCTACTTCGAATGCGTTAAATACAGCCCAATTGCAAAAACTTATGGAGCATCTGTCGCAAAACCCGTGGGATTTCTTCCTGCTGATTTTACCTACCTTGCTCATTCTTTGTCTGTTAGGCGTGATGCTTTTCTGCGGCTTGCGTGGGAACCGTATGTACCAAGCCCACTGCGTGCGGTCTATCCACAGCATTCGCGATAAAAAGCTTACGCTGGAAGAATATGGCAAAGAGCTTCAGGAAAAAGGCGGTGTCAATGTGGCCGTTGCCTTGTGCATGCTGGCCTGCTACCTGATTGTTTCCTGGTTGCCGCTCTTTGTATGATTTTTAAGGGGAGAGTTCATTATGCAAAAAGTTCGCAAAGCGGTTATTCCGGCAGCCGGCCTGGGTACCCGCGTGCTGCCTGCCACCAAGAGTATGCCGAAGGAAATGCTTCCGATTGTGGACAAGCCTGCGATCCAGTATATCGTAGAGGAAGCCGTGCGTTCCGGTATTACGGATATTCTGATTATTACCAACCGGGGCAAGGGCCTGATTGAAGACCATTTCGACCGTGCACCGGAACTGGAAGCCAAATTGGTGGGCGGCGGTCCGGAAAAAGAGGCCATGCTGCATGAAGTAGTGGACATTTCCAAACTGGCCAACATTTACTTTGTCCGGCAAAAAGAAACCCGGGGCCTGGGGCACGCGGTAAACTGCGCCCGTTGGTTTGTAGGGGATGAACCTTTTGCCGTTTTGTACGGCGACGATGTCATTATCGGGGATGACCCCGCTTGTGGGCAGCTGATTCGCGCGTATGAAGAATTTGGCAAAGGGGTTCTGGGTGTAAAACAGGTGTCGCCCGAAGCCATTCACAA
>CAJKJS010000433.1 GCA_905200265.1 uncultured Oscillospiraceae bacterium | reverse complement strand
TGCAAAGAACCCAGCTGGCCTTCCAGAAGGATGGTTTTCCCTTCTTTGACAGCCTGGTGAAGAAGCGAAGCCGTATCGGCTACATAAGGAGCCAGCAGTTCCTTGTATTCCATCAATTTCGCAAAAACATCTTCCGCTTTCAGTGCCGGCTGATGATAGAGATTTTCCATCAGCACATTTTTAATGGCCAGCACATGATCAATATGTTCCCGCAGATCGGCTTCATCACCATACAGCTCACTTACCTGGAAGCCAATCTTCGAATATTTATCGGAATAGAACGGGGCAATACCGGACTTCGTAGAGCCAAAGCTTTTCCCTGCCAGACGGGCTTCTTCCATAGCATCCAGTGCCTGATGATACGGCATCACGATCTGGGCCCGGTTGGAAACCAGAATTTTCGGTGCCGGTACTCCACGGTCTTCAATGCTTTTGAGTTCCTTGATGAAATTCTCCACACTGAAAGCCACGCCGTTCCCGATAATATTGATGATATCCTGATGGAAAACACCACTGGGCAACTGATGCAGGGCAAATTTTCCGTAGCTGTTCACGATCGTATGCCCGGCATTGCTGCCGCCCTGAAAACGAATCACGATATCGGCATCCTGAGCCAGCACGTCGGTGAGTTTGCCTTTCCCTTCGTCGCCCCAGTTGGCGCCAACGATTGCTTTTACCATAATTGCCATCTCTCAACTTTCATACTCCTCAATACGAGGAGGAAATCATTCCCATAGAAGTGGGAGCGTGTACGGGCGCTTTTCGTCGCTGCACACTATGCCTTGATTTTACCATATTCCTATGAAAAAGCAAAGCAAAAAATGCAGTTTTCCACCTAAAACAGCCGTATTCGTTCTGAAAACAGCCAACCAGGCAGAAAACTGCACGAAAAAGAGAATTTACACGTCAATCTCTGCCGTTTCCTGAGGTAGATCAGAAAAATCGGACAGGATGGGGTCGATCACTTCGTTAAGGAAGTCTTCTGTCTGCTGCGGTGCACGGCCCACATACAAACGGGGATCAACCAGTTTATCCAGTTCCTCACGGCTGACACCAAACTGCGGATCGGCTGCAATACGGGAAAGCAGGTCATTTTCGCCGCCTTCTTCTTTTACAACCCGAGAAGCCGCCATGGAGTGCTGGCGAATGGCTTCATGCAGCTGCTGACGGTTCCCACCGCGTTTAACGGCGTCCATCATGATATTTTCCGTTGCCATAAACGGCAGTTCACGACGCAAATGCTGGTCGATCACTTTCGGGTATACCACCAAACCGTCTGCCACGTTCATATACAGGTTCAAAATACCATCCACTGCCAGGAACGCTTCCGGCACGCTAATGCGTTTGTTGGCCGAATCGTCCAGGGTACGTTCAAACCACTGGGTAGCCGCCGTAATGGCAGGGTTGAGGCTGTCACAGATGACATAACGGGCCAGGGAGGCAATCCGTTCACTGCGCATGGGATTGCGCTTATAGGCCATAGCCGAAGAACCAATCTGGTTTTTCTCAAAGGGTTCTTCCACTTCTTTCAGGTGCTGCAACAAGCGGATATCATTGGAGAATTTCGCAGCGCTCTGTGCAATACCGGACAGGATCGACAGGATCTGACTGTCCAGCTTACGGGAATACGTCTGACCCGAAACAGCAAAGCAGGATGTGTACCCCATTTTCTCGGCAATTTTATTGTCAAGTTCTTTTACTT
>CAJKJS010000432.1 GCA_905200265.1 uncultured Oscillospiraceae bacterium | reverse complement strand
ACTATGCGCCCTTTTTGCGAAAAATACAGAAAGCTTTTCTTTGCAAAAGTGGGCATTTCGAGTATAATAAGGAAAACAAAGTAAAAGGCTGGGCACCAGGCGTGTGCCCTTTGCCATGTGCAGAAAAGAGGAAACTGCTATGAATTGGACTGAAGTACAAATTTCCGTTCCCTGCGAAAAAGCGGATGTAGCCGGCGATATTGCCAATATGGTGGTACCGTATGGCATTTACGTGGAAGATTATTCCGATTTGGAAGAAGGCGCACGGGAAATTGCCCATATTGATCTAATCGACGAAGAATTATTGAAAAAAGACCGCACACACGCGATCATTCATCTGTATATCAGCCCCGAAGAAAATCCCCAGGAAGCGGTGGCTTTTTTGCGGGAGCGCTATGCAGCGGAACACATTGAAAACGAAATTCTGCTGGATTCCTGCGAAGAGGAAGACTGGCTGAATAACTGGAAGAAATATTTTAAACCCATTCCGGTGGGACAACATCTGTTGATCCGTCCCACGTGGGAAACCGTGCAGGATGCCGGCGACCGCAAAGTGCTGGACCTTGACCCCGGCTTGGCGTTTGGCACCGGTACCCACGAGACCACGCGGCTATGCATGGAAATGCTGGAACGCTATGTAACGCCGGGCTGCACCATGCTGGACGTGGGATGCGGCAGCGGCATTCTGGCGGTGGCGTCGCTGTTATTGGGTGCCGGAGAAGCTGTAGGGGTGGATATTGACCCGCTGGCTGTCAAGACAGCGCAGGAAAATGCGGTGCTCAATCATGTAGACGACCGGTTTACGGCCATTTGTGGGAACCTGACGGAAAAAGTAGAAGGCACGTTCGATGTGGTAGCGGCCAATATTGTGGCCGATGTGATTTTGCTGCTCACCAAAGATATCGAACACTTTATGCGGCCCGATACGGTTTACCTGATGAGCGGCATTATTGATACCAGGGAACAGGAAGTGCTCGACGCCCTGGCCGACCGCTTCACCCTTTTAGAGAGAAAAGAAGAAAAAGGTTGGGTGGCTCTGGCCGTCCGCCAAAAGGAGAGCACCTGTCAAAAGGATGATGTGATTTGAAGCATTCTTGGGATCGCATCATGACCTGGTGTGCCAAAAAACGGGAAAACCGTCGATTTTTCTTTACGCATGCCCGGGTAGAAATAGCCAAAGATAATTTGCATACACTACGTGTGGCCAATATTGCGGTGCTCATACTGATGCTGCTTTTCTTTGTGCTTTCGGAAGTGTTGCTTACCAATTGGGAAATTTCACCCTATCATACGGCACTATTTCCCGGTGCTGCGATATTTGCAGGCCTTTCGCTATGGTATGAAACCAGAATCAAGCGGACAGGTCATATCTCGCCACCGTTGGTGACTGGCCTTTGTGTAGCGTTTCTCTTATGGGCGTTGGGAAGTGTGACGGTGATTGATGTTTTTCCCTATCCGACATTCCCGGCTTCTTTTTTTTCGGTGTTGATTGTGGCATTGCCGCTGCTGTTTATCATCCGATATCAGCTTCTGTACCCCATTATGCTTCTTTCTGAAGTGGGGTACAGCTTTGCCGTGATCGAAGGGAAAGATCCGTCTATACATGCACACGATTTATTTACGTCGATTATGGCCTGGGCTATTTCTCTGGTCCTTTTGGCTGTGGTTATGCAATTACGCGTTCAGGACGGAAGCGCCCGTATCC
>CAJKJS010000431.1 GCA_905200265.1 uncultured Oscillospiraceae bacterium | reverse complement strand
GAGGGCGCTTTTGAGCTTTCCTGATGAAGAAAGCCGGATGCAGGCTGCTAAACTTGCGGCTGAACAGGGTATTACCGTGCGGGAACTGGAAAAAATGGCCCAAAAAGCCGGTGAACCTAAAAAGGAAAAGCCGCGATCACCCCAGCGGAGTACCTATTTTGACGAAGTAGAGATTTCTCTGCACGAATATTTGGGACGCCGGGTTAAAGTGGCCGGTTCCCGCAAAAAAGGTACCCTGCAAATTGAATTTTATGGGGAAGACGATTTGCAAGCTTTGCTCAATAGCTTAAAGCTAAATCAATAAATTATATTTTCTATCCCAAAGGGATGGAAATTTAAAGGAGAAACTAATCATGCTGGATATGAAACGTATTTTGAACGACACCCAGGCGGTCAAAGATGCCATCCATAAACGGGAAATGAACCTGGATGACACTGTGGATGCCATTGTACAGCTGGATGCGCAGCGGCGTGAACTGATCGGCAATGTGGAAAAAATGAAGGCCGAACGCAATGCGTGCAGCAAAAAGATTCCTCAGATGAAAAAAGCCGGGGAAGACACCACGGAACTGATGGCCTCTATGAAAAAACTGGCCGATACCATTAAAGAACAGGATGCCAAGCTGACGGCTTTGCAGGAAGAACTGCAAAACCTGATGTACAGCTTGCCCAACCTGCCCGGTGATGATGTTCAGGCTGGTGGGAAAGAACAGAATATCCCCGATCATACCTTTGGCGAAAAGCCGGAATTTTCCTTTACGCCGAAGAACCATGTGGATCTGTGCGAGAGCTTGGGCCTGATTGACTATGAACGCGGGGCCAAACTGGGTGGCAACGGTGCCTGGATTTACCGCGGCATGGGTTCCCGATTGGAATGGGCGCTGCTAAACTTTTTCATCAGTGAACATATTGCCGATGGGTATGAATTTATTCTGCCGCCGCATATGCTCAATTGGGAATGCGGTACGGTAGCCGGTCAGTTCCCCAAATTTGCAGAAGAAGTGTACCACATTGCGAACCCCACCAGCACGGATAAGAAATTTATCCTGCCCACCGCTGAAACGGCGCTGGTCAACCTGCACCGGGGCGAAATTCTTACCAAAGACGAACTGCCCAAGAAATATATCGCATATACGCCTTGCTACCGCCGGGAAGCTGGTTCCTATCGTTCCGAAGAACGCGGCATGATCCGTGGACACCAGTTCAACAAAGTAGAAATGGTACAGTACACCACAGCCGATGGCAGTGAAGCGGCGTTCCAGGAATTGGTGGCCAAAGCAGAAAGCCTGGTACAGAAGCTGGGGCTGCATTACCGTCTGAGCCGGTTGGCGGCAGGGGATTGCTCGTTCTCCATGAGCAAAACGTACGACGTAGAAGTGTGGATTCCCAGCATGGGGATTTATAAAGAAGTCAGCTCGGCTTCGAATGCTCGGGACTATCAGGCGCGCCGCGGCAACATTAAATACCGTGACGAAGACGGTAAGTTGCAGTTTGTGCACACCCTGAATGCTTCCGGTTTGGCAACCAGCCGTGTATTGCCCGCAATTGTGGAACAGTACCAGAATGAAGACGGCAGTGTGACGATTCCCGAAGTGCTGCGTCCTTTCCTGGGCGGTCTGAGCGTACTGGAACCGAAGAAATAAAAAAGAGAGCATACCCTGTGCTCATATAGAGCCGTTTAAAAAAGGACGGAGAAAGTACCAACTTT
>CAJKJS010000430.1 GCA_905200265.1 uncultured Oscillospiraceae bacterium | reverse complement strand
GCTGAAATACGGTTCGGAGGGGGCGAAAGCCTTTTACGATGAATATGTAATCCCCCACGAGATTGCCAAGGCGCATATTAACGGGGACATTCACATTCACGATAAGGACTTTTACGCGCTGACAGAAACCTGCTGCCAGATCAACCTGCTCAAACTGTTTAAAAACGGCTTTTCCACGGGTCACGGATACCTGCGGGAACCGAATGATATTCGCAGCTATTCGGCACTGTGCTGCATCGCCACTCAGGCCAACCAGAATGAAATGCATGGCGGCCAGAGTATTCCGAACTTTGACTATGCGATGGCGCCCGGTGTTACGAAGACTTTCCGCAAACAGTATTTTAAATCGGTAGCCCAGTACTTGCAGGTGCGGTTTGGCTTTACGTTTGAACAGGCCGATGAAATGACCGCGGCTGTAAAGGAAGACGTGGGCAAAGATGTTTCGCTGGGCACGGCCGAGGCGTATGGTAAAAAGCTCGCTAGCTATCTGGTAGAAAAGATGGAAGGAAAAATTTCTCCCGAAGAAGCTGACAAAGCAGCGGCTTACTGCCAGAGCAATGCTTATAACGAAACCGATAACGCCACCTACCAGGCTATGGAGGCGCTGGTACATAACCTGAACACCATGAATTCCCGCGCGGGCGCTCAGGTGCCGTTTTCTTCGCTCAACTATGGCACGGATGTGTCCGAGGAAGGCCGCATGGTGATCCGCAACCTGCTGAAAGCTACGGAAGCTGGTCTGGGGGATGGCGAAACACCCATTTTCCCGGTACAGATTTTCAAAGTAAAAGAAGGCGTCAACTACAACGAAGGCGAACCCAACTACGACCTTTTCAAAATGGCCATTCGGGTTTCGGCCAAACGCCTGTTCCCGAACTTCAGCTTTTTGGATGCACCGTTTAATTTGCAGTACTATCGCCCGGGCGATTATGACTCGGAAGTGGCCTATATGGGCTGCCGGACCCGCGTGATGGGCAATGTGTACGATCCCAGCCGGGAAGTTACCTGTGGGCGCGGTAATTTGAGCTTTACGACCATCAACCTGCCCCGTCTTGGCATTGAAGCCCATGGCGATTTGCAGAAGTTCTTCTCGATGCTGGACGACCGCATCGATTTGTGTATTGAACAGCTGTTGCACCGCTTTAAGATTCAGTGCAGCAAAAAGGTCTATAACTACCCCTTCCTTATGGGTCAGGGCGTTTGGATTGATTCCGAAAAACTCAGCCGGTACGATACCGTGGAAGAAGTGCTCAAGCATGGCACGCTGAGCATTGGGTTTATTGGGCTGGCTGAAACGCTGGTAGCGCTGACAGGCAAACATCACGGGGAAAGCGAAGAAAGCCAGCAACTGGGCTTGCGGATTATTTCCTACATGCGGGAACGTATGGAAGAAGAAAGCCGCAAAACTCGCTTGAACTGGTCGCTGCTGGCCACCCCGGCCGAAGGGCTCAGTGGCCGTTTTGTGCGGATTGATGCCAAGAAATATGGCAAACTGCCGGGCATTACGGATCGGGAATATTACACCAACTCGTTCCATGTGCCGGTATACTATCCCATCAATGCCTTCCGTAAAATCCAGATTGAAGCACCGTATCATGCGTTGACCAATGCAGGCCACATCAGCTATGTGGAACTGGATGGCGATGTGTGCAAGAACTTGGAAGCTTTCGAAGCGGTTATTCGCTGCATGAAGGAAGCGGGCATTGGGTACGGT
>CAJKJS010000429.1 GCA_905200265.1 uncultured Oscillospiraceae bacterium | reverse complement strand
GACCCTTCGCACGTCAAGCGAATGCTCTACCAGCTGAGCTAAACGTCCATAGCAGGCGTTATAGCTCTATTATTATACCGCGCCTTTTCCCAAAATGCAAGTAAAATTTTTCGGAATAGCCGTTCTTTTTTTGGGAAAGCGGGAGAAAACAGGGAAATCCCCCCGGCAGGGCTTGCACCTGGCGGCCCGGCATGGTATGCTTAAAAAGCGTGAAAATCCAAAAGTCGTGCCGCAGCCAGCGGTGCAAAACGGAGGTATGGAAAATGAAAGCAACCGAAAAAACCATGGAAAAGATCGTCAACCTGTGCAAAGGCCGTGGCTTTGTGTATCCGGGTTCGGAGATCTACGGCGGTTTGGCCAATTCCTGGGATTACGGCCCTTTGGGTGTTGAACTGAAAAATAACATTAAAAAGGCATGGTGGAAGAAATTCGTGCAGGAAAATCCCTATAATGTGGGATTGGATGCCGCCATCCTGATGAACCCGCAGACCTGGGTGGCTTCCGGTCATCTGGGCGGTTTTTCCGATCCTCTGATGGATTGCCGCGAGTGCCATGAACGGTTCCGTGCCGACAAGCTGATCGAAGATTGGTGTGAAGAAAACGGCTTTACGCTCCCGAAACCCATCGATGCGTTTTCCCAGCAGGAAATGGCCGATTTTATCGAGGAACATGCCATTCCCTGTCCCACCTGTGGCAAGCACAATTTTACCGATATCCGTCAGTTTAACCTGATGTTTAAGACGTTCCAGGGTGTAACGGAAGATGCGAAAAATACCGTATACCTGCGCCCGGAAACCGCCCAGGGTATTTTTGTGAACTTCCCCAACATTCAGCGGACCACCCGGAAAAAACTGCCCTTTGGTGTGTGCCAGATTGGCAAGAGCTTCCGTAATGAAATCACCCCCGGTAACTTCATTTTCCGGATTCGTGAATTTGAACAGATGGAATGTGAATTCTTCTGCGAACCGGGCACAGATCTGGAGTGGTTCCAGTACTGGCGTTCCTTCTGCCGTGACTGGCTGCTGGGGCTGAATATGACCGAAGAAAATCTGCGCCTGCGGGATCATGCACCGGAAGAGCTGTGCTTCTATTCCAAGGCTACGACAGACTTTGAATTCCTGTTCCCGTTTGGTTGGGGCGAACTGTGGGGCGTGGCCGACCGTACGGATTACGACCTGACGCAGCACCAGAATACGTCTGGCAAGGATATGACGTATTACAACCAGGAAAAGAACGAACGGTATATTCCCTATGTAATTGAACCGTCTTTGGGTGCGGACCGCGTAACGTTGGCGTTTTTGTGCGATGCGTACGACGAAGAAGTGGTGGGCCAGGACAAAAAAGGCAACGATGATGTGCGTGTGGTGCTGCGGTTGCACCCGGCACTGGCACCGTTCAAGGCAGCGGTCTTGCCGCTGAGCAAAAAACTGGCACCGAAAGCCCAGGAAGTGTATGCAGAACTGTCCAAACACTTCATGGTGGATTATGACGAATCCGGCTCCATTGGGAAACGGTATCGCCGCCAGGATGAAATCGGAACACCGTACTGCATTACGGTGGACTTTGACACCGTGGGCGATGAAGACCGTCCGGCAGACAATGCTGTTACGGTGCGCGATCGCGACACGATGGAACAGGTGCGCCTGCCCATTAGCGAGCTGGTCGCTTACCTGAGCGAAAAGATTGCATTTTAAGATATGGAACAGAAAAAGAA
>CAJKJS010000428.1 GCA_905200265.1 uncultured Oscillospiraceae bacterium | reverse complement strand
GCAAAATGAAAAAGGAGGGGTTGCTATCGAAACGTGGGGGATCCTTGGTGGGGATGCACGCACCATCTGGCTGATCAAAATGCTGATCCGGCAGGGCATGAACGTGCGCGCCTGTGCTGTGCCGGGGTGGGAAATGAGCTCTTTAGAAGAAACGATACACAAAAGCCGGGCCCTGATCCTGCCGTTGCCGGCGACCCGGGACGGGAAAACGATTCTTGGCAGCGGCATTCGGCTGGATGAAGAGTTAGCCCGCCAGTGTGAGGGGAAAACCGTATGGGCCGGCCAAGTGGCACAACTGCGTCGGGTTTGGCCGGGAAGCGAAAAGCTATCGCTGATCGATTATGGGGAAAACGAAAGCTTTGTCAAAGAAAATGCACGCCTTACGGCAGAAGGTGCGTTGGCGCTAGCGTTAACCCGTCATCCGGGCACACTGCTTGGCAGCCGGTGCCTGGTGGCGGGATATGGGCGCATAGGGAAAAAACTGAGTGAACGGCTAAAAGCCATGGGGACCGGTGTGTTTATACTGGCCCGCCGGGAAGAAAGTGTCAAGCAGGCAAAGGAACAAGGCATGTGTGCCGGTCAAACATTGCCTGACACCACGTTTGATATTGTATGTAATACAGTACCAGCCCGCCTTTTTCCCATGAATGGTGGTCCGCTTTTTGCCGAAAACGGGCTGTATATGGAACTGGCATCGGCGCCCGGCGGGGCGGTTGCCGAAACATAGAAAAAACTTTTGCGGCATATAGAAGGAAAAAGGGAGAAAGCTTGTTTTTATGGGGGTGTTTTTTTGCAAGCAGCTATTTACATGCGGCTTTCCCGGGAAGACGGAGAAGGGGAATCGGAAAGCATCCAGACCCAGCGCACCTTACTGCAAAAAGAAGTAAAAAGCCGGGGTTGGTGCCTAATAGGGGAATATATCGATGATGGATACAGTGGCCTTACCTTTAACCGGCCGGGGTTTCAGGCACTATGCCGGGCGGTGGAAGAGAAAAAAGTACAAGTGGTGCTGGTGAAGGACTTATCCCGATTGGGGCGGGATTACACCCGCACGGGTTATTATCTGGAACACTATTTTCCCCGGCGCAATGTGCGTTTTCTCTCCCTGGGAGAGGGAATCGATACCGGCCAGCAGAATAGCGCCAATGATTTTGCCCCGTTTCAATCGGTGCTCAATGACCTATATGCCCGGGACATTTCACGCAAAGTACGACTCGCTTTGGCAGCCCGGCGGGCCCAGGGGCGGTTTATGGGAGCTACAGCGCCGTATGGGTACGCAAAAGGGGAAAAAGGGTCCTTACATCTTGTACCCGAAGAAGCGGCTGTGATCCGCAGTGTCGCCGTGTGGTCTTTTTGGGGGAAAAGCAACCGGGCCATCGCCGAAGAACTGCAAAAGCTGGCGATTAAGCCACCGGGGTACAGAGAAACGATGACAGGTTCTTGGGGGGAATGTGCCGTGCGCCGCATGCTGCATAGCGAAGCGGTAACGGGTACTTGTGTACAGGGGAAAACAAAGCGGTTAAGTTATAAAGAACCCCGCCGCGTTCCGGGGAATCCGGTGGTGACTCCAAACGCCTGGGAGGAGATTTTGCCCCATTGGTTTTTCGAAGCACTACAGCGAAAACGACGGGCAGGAAGCCGAAAAGGGGTTTTTACCGGGCAGTTTTTCTGTGGAGCATGCCGGGTACCGCTCCAGGTTCATCATGAATACCTTATTTGCCCT
>CAJKJS010000427.1 GCA_905200265.1 uncultured Oscillospiraceae bacterium | reverse complement strand
AAAGAAAGTAGGGAAAAAGAAAAAGGAGGTGCCCCCCTATGGAAGATAAACAGATCCTTGCCCTGTTTTTGGCCCGTTCGGGGGAAGCCATCGAAGAACTGCAGCGGCGGGACGGCCCCCAGTGTTTAGCCCTGGCCCGCCGGTTTCTACCCGATGAGCGGGATGCCCAGGAATGCGTCAACGACGCCCTTTTGGCCCTGTGGCATGCCATTCCCCCGGCCCATCCCATCCCGCTGCGCCCCTACCTGTATAAAGTGGTGCGCAACCAGTGCCTGAAACGGCTGGAACACCAAGCAGCAAGCAAACGCAGCGCTTACATAGTAGCCATGCAGGAACTGGAACCCTACTGCCCCGCCCCCTATTGTGTAGAAGACGACTTTTCCGCCCGGGAATCCTATCGGACACTGACGCAGCATATGGAAGCGTTTCTTTCTACGTTATCGAAAGAAAACCGGATTATCTTTCTGCGCCGGTACTGGTTTTGTGACAGCTATGCCGATATTGCCCGGCGGGTGGGATTGCGGGAAAAGACCGTTTCTGTGCGGCTAACACGTCTGCGGAAAAAACTGCGCCTGTTTTTGCTCAAAAAGGAGGAAAACGAATAATGCATACGCTTTCACACACCCATTTGATTGCCAAAGCACTGGGGGATATTGATGTATCCTTTTTGGAAGAAGCCATCGCTTTTCCTCCCCAAAAAGTCCAGCCATCTCTTCCAAAAAGGCTGGCCGCTGCATGCTTGTGCCTACTGATAGGAGTAACCAGCCTATGTACGATTTCTTTTCCAGCAGAAGAAAATCCCGCCTCGATCGATAGCGAACCGGCCCTTACCCCGGCACCCGAACCCAGCCAATCGGTTTCGGGGGTTATCCCGCCTGCCCCTCAACTTTCTCTGGCAGCTGAGGAAAATGCTTCCATGATGCCATTTTTCATTTACCAAGGGCGCACCTATCTGTATTATGACTGTGTACCCTCCCGCCATCTTGCACTGGGGGAAAAGGCGGGCACGGCCACCGGGCTGATTGACGAATGGACTCCGCAAGACGGATATGTCAATCTGGCGGGCAGTGTAACGGGGGATTTTTACCCCGTTGCCGGGTACGACCCATCGTTCCTGCTCGCTATGCCACAGACAGACGGCACCATGGAGCTTTTTGTGGCCCAAAACAGGTATACCCTGCAAACAGGGGCCGATCTATTCGAAACCCGGCTTTCCGTTCGCGAAACCTGTACCGCTGTCACCTGGGAAACCTGGGACTCCTGGTATGAAGAAAAAGGGGACATCCACACGCTTTCCACCGAAGATATCGCCGCTTTTTCCTCGTTTTTGGGTGTTTTGGAGCAATCCCCCTGCTGTCTGACAGAATCCATCCCCCTCATCGATGGGGCCGAATCTGTGTATGATTTTTTCTTTGACGACTGGGGGCTTTATCGCCTGTATATCGCCCGGGATGATGGCATCACAGTGGAACTGTGCCTGTTTGAGGGAGGGTATGTCATGTTCAGCGGGTTGCAAAGCGTGTGCGTGCAGGTGCCGCCCGACGATTTTTCTGCCCTGCTTGCGCTGCTTTCTTAACGCTTGTCTTCCCCTTACCGGTATCGTATCATAAGGCAGCCCCTCGGGGCCAAAATACCGCACAGACAGAAGATCCTTTATGGAAGATCTGACTTTATCTAAATGGAAAAAATGTAAATACATATGGATCTCAAGGACAAAATAGAA
>CAJKJS010000426.1 GCA_905200265.1 uncultured Oscillospiraceae bacterium | reverse complement strand
GAGTACGTGGCGTCGTCTACCGGTTCCAGCCATTCATTTTGGCTTTCTTCCCCAGGTACTTCCACCGCAAGGTGAGAAAACCAGCTGTCCTGTGCCGCACCGTGCCAGTGTTTCACGTTGGCAGGAATGTTGACAACATCCCCGGGATGCAGTTCCCGAGCCGGTTTATCCCATTCCTGATAATACCCCCGGCCAGCCAGGGCAATCAGAATTTGTCCACCACCGGTTTTGGCGTGATGGATGTGCCAGTTATTGCGGCAAGCAGGTTCGAATGTCACATTGAAAATACCCACTTGCTGGGTGGAAACGGGATGCAAATAGCTTTGACCGGAAAAATAGGCGGCAAAAGCGTCATTGGGTTGCCCAATGGGGAACAGCATGGACTGCTCGTGTGTGGTTTTCGCATCGGACAGAAGAGAAGAATCTTCTTCGGTCCATACTTCTTTTGCCAATCTGAAGGCGGCCCAGGCTTTGGGCCATCCGGCGTAAAAAGCGGCATGGGTCAGAATATCGGCGATTTGTGACCGGGTGATGCCATTTTGTTTGGCGGTAAGCAGGTGATAGCGGAAGGAAGAATCACACAGCCCCTGGGCCATCAGGGCGACTACGGTAATCAGAGAACGGTCCCGTAGGGACAGGGCGTCGTCACGGCTCCATACTTGCCCGAATAGTACATCATCGTTGAGTTCGGCAAATTGAGGAGCGAAATCCCCCAGTTGATCACGTCCGGCGGTTTGTTTGACTGCCATATAAAGACCTCCTTCTTTTCTTGAGAAGTAAGAAAGTATATATCGTATTTCCTTTTTTATTTTTATTGTAAACCGGAGAGAGAATCTTGTCGAATACTTTTCATGCAGCAAAGGAATGCTTTCAAGGCATGGGAACAACCGACAGATATCATTTCATCATATAGAGAGTGAGGAAAAAAGGATCTGCATCTTTTAAGACAAAAAAAGCCACCATTTAGACGAAAAATCAACACATTTAATCACATTTTGCTATAGTAATAAATAAAAGGAGGGCGGAAAACTTGCTGAATCGCTGTGCTTGTTTGCTGACGGACAAGTTATGCCGCCGTGGCGTAGTGGAAGAACAAAAGCGGCCGGTATTTATATATGGATTTGAACTGCTGATGTCTACACTGAGCTCTATGGTGTCGATATTTATTTTTTCCCTGTTACTGGGAGCGCCTTATGCCTCGCTGTGCTTTTTTGTCGCTTTTATGGGACTGCGCTTTTTTGCGGGTGGGTATCATGCGCCCACCTACCGATTGTGCTTTATAACATCCAATAGCATTTTTCTTCTGGTATTTGGAGCGGCCTGGCTGATAGACCGGTGGCACATGGAGCCGGTTTTGTGGGGATTCCTTGCTTTTTCCTTGTTCATTCTCTTCTGGCTTTCGCCGGTTGAAAATCCTCATCATCCGATTTCCGAAGCGACCCGGCGTAAAAATGGACGAATGGCCCGGATATGGGCGGGCCTGCTTACCGCAGGAGTACTCCTTTTAGCGGTAGTCGGGGAGTTGGAGGCTACCCGGCCGGTACGCGCCAATCTTATTTTGTCCATGACGGCAGTAGCCGTGATGATAGTCATTCCCACCATACAGAAAAGGAGGTGCCGAGAATAATGTTCTGGACTGCGATCAGCTGGTTCGTGGAAGCCTTTGCAAACCTGGGGGCCGGTATGGCTTCTTCCGGTATGGCTTATGAACCCGAAGTACCTG
>CAJKJS010000425.1 GCA_905200265.1 uncultured Oscillospiraceae bacterium | reverse complement strand
ACCTTGGGTGTGAATATGGTTTGGATTTATCGTTATTTTTTATTTTCGCACCGGTGTTTATTCGGTGACTTCTGTTTTTTCGATTTCTTCGATAGCCGCTTTGGCGCAGGCTGCGACACTGCCTTCTTCAAAGGGATTGTGCAGGTGTGCCAGCTGGAGCAAGTCAAAATATCCGCGGCTGCCGCCAGCGCAGCACAGGTTGTAATAATCCTGCCAGGCACTTTCGCGGTTTTCCTGCATTTTGGTGTAAAAGTCGAAGGCACCCATTTGGGCCAGAGCGTAGTCGATATAATAGAACGGGAACAGGAAGATATGCTGTTTCTGCATCCAGAAGCCGCCTTCTTCCAAAAAGGCGTTGCCGTCGTAATCACGCCAGGGCATATATTCCTTTTCAATGCTGCGCCACAGGGTGCGGCGTTCTTTGGCACTCATCTTCGGATTCTCAAAGACTTTGTGCTGGAATTCATCCACGCATACCAGGTACGGAATGGAGCAGAGCGTGTCGCGCAGATGGCCATAGCGGTATTTGTCCGCGTCTTTGCCAAAGAACTTATCCATCCAGGGGTACGTGAACAGTTCCATGCTCATGGAGTGGATTTCGTCAATGCAGAAGTTCGACCAGGCATATTCGCTCAAATCGTACCGGCGCATGGAGTTGTACGCCATAAACGCATGGCCCGCTTCGTGGGTGAGTACATCCACGTCAGCGCTGGTGCCGTTAAAGTTACTAAAGATAAACGGCGCTTTGTAGCTTTCCAGCGATGTGCAGTACCCGCCGGGGCGCTTGCCGGGCTTGGATTCCAGGTCGAACAGGTCGTACTGTACCATGAAATCGAAAAATTCGCCGGTTTCTTTGGACAACTCGTGGTACATCTGCCGGGCGCTTTCAATCATTTCTTTGGTGGAAGCGTCGGGCGCAGCATTGCCGTCGGCAAAGAACAGGGGCTCGTCATAGTACCGCAGCTTGTCCACACCTAGCCGTTTGGCTTGAGCGGCACGTACTTTCGCGGCAGCGGGTGTGATGACTTCCTTGACCTGGCGGCGGAAGGCAGCCATCATGTCGGGATTGAATTCCGACTTCTGGGTATCCAAATACGCCAGTTCCCAGTAATTTTTCATCCCCAGTTTTTCGGCCATGCGGCAGCGCACCGCGATCATACGATCGTAAATATCGTCGAGTTTATCGGAAATACTCTCGTACAGCTCGGCCCATTTTTCAAAGGATTCCCGGCGTTCTTCCCGGTCGGTGCTGTTCATGTGCTTGAGCAGCCCATAGAAGTTGCACGTTTCGCCGCGGAATTCAATGGAACTGGTAGCCGACAGTTTGCTATATTCCGTGCACAGGCTCGCTTCTTCCACCCGGTCTTCAATAATAGCCGGGTCTTGGGCGCGGCTTTCGGCTTCCAATTTACGGAACAGCTCGTGCCCAAATTCTTTTTCCAAATCGGGACGGAAGGCAGAGTGTAGTAGTGCCTGGTTCCACGCCTTTTCCATGGGCAGCAGCCGCGGCATCTGGCTGTCGAGGTATTCCATTTCTTTTTCATAAAACGCGTCGGTGGTATCGATGGTATTGCGCACATGGGCAACCGAAGCGGCTGTCTGTAAGTCGCGGTACATCGTTTCTTTTTCCATCAATAGCGCACGGGCTTCTGCATAGGAACCGGCATTTTTCAGCTTTTCAACCAACGTTTCCAGCTGGCGGCCTACGCCTTCCACATCAGGGCGTTTATAGGGCAGATC
>CAJKJS010000424.1 GCA_905200265.1 uncultured Oscillospiraceae bacterium | reverse complement strand
CGGTTTCTTTCCCGAAAATGAAGAAAGGTGTGATTAAAAACCATGAGCAAACTGAGAAAAACACTGGCAGGCCTGCTGGCTGTTTCCATGCTCGCGACGGTGGCGCTGACCGGTTGTTCGAATACACCGGCCGAAGAGAGCTCTTCCGGTAACGGAGGCAGCGGCGACAGCTCCACGGTTGACACGTCCGAACACGTCAAGCTGATCCTGAAAGTAATCGGTACCGAACCGAACCGCTACAAGGAAATGATGACGGCGTTTAACCAACTGATTGCCGACGAAACCGATCTGAACTGTGAACTGGAAGTACAGTGGATTGGCTGGGGCGACTATCAGACGAAGTATCCGCTTCTGTTCTCGTCCGGTGAATCCTTTGATATGGCGTACACCGCCACGTGGCTGGACTTTGCAGGTATCGCTATGAAGGGCGGCATGTTGGATCTGACCGATATGGTCGAAAAGTATGCACCCGGTGTGTGGGAACAGGTTCCTGATGTGGGTTGGGAACAGTCCAAAGTAAACGGCAAAATCTACTGCATTCCCACCGGCCTTGCTACCTACAGCGCTCAGGGCTTCCTGTATCGTGGCGACCTAAGTGACGTAAAAATCGAAGACGGCAACTGGGATACCGTCAAAGAATACATGAAGGATGTTTCGGGCAACGATCAGGGCGTACAGCCCATGATGTTCTCCCCCAACTCCGGTATTCTGCTGCAATACGGCTATTCTCTTGAAAATGTCTTTGAAATCGGCACGTATACGTCTCTGATTATTGACCCGACGGAAGAAGACCCGCAGGTTCATTCCTTCCTGGATGAAGAATGGATGGGCGACGCTCTTGATTTGGTCAACGACCTGTCCGGCTATGCCTGGTCCGAATCCGTACTGGCTAACCAAACGGCTGCTGGCGACTGCTTTGATAACGGCACATCCGCTGCGTATTACCACAACGTGGACTCCTACCGCAGTTCGCCGATCAAGCATCCTGAATGGGATATTCACTGGACCAATATGAGAAAGTACAACGAAACCCTGTCTTATGCTCAGGACGCGCTGTGCATTCCCAGAACGGCTGCTAACCCCGAACGCGCTCTGATGCTGTTCGACTGGATGCGTACCAACCAGGAAGCTTATGACCTGTTTGAATACGGCACCGAAGATATGTGCACTTTAGGCGATGATGGCACCTTTACGAACCTGGATCCCGATAACTGGAGCTGCGACGCCTGCCTGTGGGCCATTCGTACCAACGAATTCTTCCGCAGTGAAAAAGGTTGGCCCGAAGAATATACCGAAGGCCACGCTGTGAAGCTGGAAGAAACCGCTATTGACAACCCCTACCGCATTCTGACTCTGGATACCACCAATGTGGCTACTCAGTACTCGGCTGTAAACAACGTATATCAGCAGTACATTGGCCAGGTTGACACGGGTATCATGGCGACGGAAGAAGGCGTGAAGGAATTCCGCGATGCTCTGTATGAAGCTGGTTTGCAGACTCTGATCGACGAATTCCAGAAGCAGGTTGACGCGCTGGAAGAAAACTACAGCGATCTGATCGAAACCTATCATGAAGAATTGGCGGAAGGCAAGGGTATCTATTTCTAAGATCCTGTTTTTCCTCTGCTAATCTTTCTAAATGTTTGACCCCCGCTCTGCTCCCCAGAGCGGGGGTTTTCTATTTCCAGTCCTACTCCGCTTCTAAGCAGAGAACCATACATCAAGATGCCCCGGTCCCTTTCTGGTAGGGACCGGGGCATTTTGATTTC
>CAJKJS010000423.1 GCA_905200265.1 uncultured Oscillospiraceae bacterium | reverse complement strand
ATAGATTTGTGAAAATTTTTTTGCTGCCTGCGCAAAATTAAAGGAGTTGCTGCCAAATGAGAAAAACAAAAATCATCTGCACATTGGGCCCCGCCACTGACCGGGAAGGTGTCTTGCGTCAACTGGCCGAGTCCGGTATGGATGTGGCCAGACTAAACTTTTCCCACGGTACTCACGAAGAGCAAAAGCGCCGTATCGATGCCATTAAAGCCATTCGGGAAGAATTGGGATTGCCACTGGCCCTGTTACTGGATACCAAAGGGCCGGAAATCCGCCTGAAAGAATTTAAACAGCCGAAAATTTTCCTGAAGGCGGGCGATAAATTCACCTTAACGACCCGTGAAGTCGAAGGTGATGAAACCATTGCCAGCATCACCTTTGCCGGACTGCCCGACGATGTTACCCCGGGCACGCGCATTCTGATTGATGACGGCCTGATTGAAATGGTAGTAGAAACATGCTCCAATACGGATATTACTTGCCGGGTTGTAAACGGTGGACCGGTTTCTGCACACAAAGGCATTAATGTACCCGGTGTTTCGCTTTCCCTTCCCTTTATCAGCGAACGGGACCGCGAAGATCTGGCCTTTGGCGTTGAGCAAGGTTTTGACTACGTAGCAGCTTCTTTTACCCGTTCTGCCCACGATATTCAAAAAATGCGTTCTCTTCTAAAACGACTGGGCGGCGACCATATTCGTATTATTGCCAAAATTGAAAACGCAGAGGGCGTAGAAAACATCGATTCCATTCTGCAATCCGCCGATGGGGTCATGGTAGCCCGCGGTGACCTGGGTGTTGAAATTCCGTTGGAAGAAATCCCGGTTATCCAGAAAAAACTGATTGATAAGACCCGTGCTGCCGGCAAGCAGGTGGTAACAGCCACCCAGATGCTGGATTCCATGATGCACAACCCCCGCCCCACCCGCGCTGAATCTACCGACGTAGCCAACGCCATTTACGACGGAACCAGCGCCATTATGCTGTCGGGTGAAACGGCCGCTGGTGAATATCCCGTACAGGCTGTGCGCACTATGGCCCGGATTGCGGAACGCACGGAAGCCGATATCGATTATAAATCTCTGTTTATTAAACGAACAGCCGATACCTATCCCAATGTGACCGCGGCCATCTCCCACGCCACGGTTACCACGGCTCATGATTTGGGCGCTCGGGCTATTATCACCGTTTCGAAATCCGGTTACACCACCCGTATGATCTCGAAAAACCGGCCGCAATGTCCGATTATCAGCGGTACGCCTGATCCTACGGTTTATCGGCAGACCAACCTGAGTTGGGGCGTCACACCTTTGATGGTGAACGAGATGCATTCTACCGATGAACTTTTCACCCACATGGTCGAACGCGCCCGGGAAAGCGGACTGGTGGATGACGGCGATCTGGTTGTCATTACCGCCGGGGTACCGCTGGGCATGAGCGGTACCACCAACCTGATGAAAGTGCAAATGGTCGGCGACGTACAGGTAAAGGGCGTCGGCATCACCAAAGAATCCGCCTGGGGCAACCTGTGTGTATGCCATACGGAAGAACAAGTAAAGAAAAAGTTCCACAAAGGCGATATTCTGGTGGTTCCGTTTACTAACAACAACATGCTGCCTGAAATGAAAGCGGCCAGTGCTATTGTAACCGAAGCGGAAGGGCTGGATTCTCACGCCGCTATCGTAGGCTTGGCGCTGAACAAACCGGTCATTGTAGGGGCCGAATTTGCTACCGTTGTTGTACTGGCTTTTGAGGAAGCGGTAGGAGTAATCGGCCTTGATGGCAA
>CAJKJS010000422.1 GCA_905200265.1 uncultured Oscillospiraceae bacterium | reverse complement strand
ATGCGGCGCCGGAACAGTACGGCGTTACAGCGTGCGAAAATACCGCCGATATTTTTGCCATGGGTGTACTACTGAATATGATGTTGTGCGGCGAACATCCGGCACGGAAAATGTGCCGAGGATGGGCCGGGCACATTGTGCGCAAATGTACCCGTATGGAACCGAAAAAACGGTACCGTTCTGCGGCCCGGCTGCAAAAAGCCTGTAAGCTATTGTCGGGTCGTAAATAAAAAAGCAAAAGCCGCTTCCTTTTGTGGGGCCGCTTTTGCTTTTTTATTCGGTTTATTTCCCGCAGTATTTGCGACGGGTAGCCATGCCGCCCCGGATATGCCGTTCGGATTTATTGATATCCAGAATGACCCGCACTTGTTTGTAAAGGCGCGGGTTCACCCGGCGCAGCCGCTCACTTACGTCTTTATGCACCGTGCTTTTGCTAACACCAAATTTTCCGGCGGTACTGCGCACAGTGGCGCGGTTTTCCACAATGTACGTACCAAGGGCTACGGCGCGTTCGTCGACCATGCCTTTCAACCCCTTATCCCTCCCCATGGTTTTTGGTTCATGTGTATGCATGGGAAAAAGAGGGTATGACCGGATGTGAAACGGCGGAAAATCGGATCACTGTGAAAAAATAGCCATGGTTTGAGTCAAAAATATACATTGACGATTTGAGTCAGAAGAATATACTGAGCAGAGAAGATCCGGGTTATCGGATGTAGAAAGGAAGACAATTTTATGATAACAATGATCCCCTCTCAAAGTCCCAATCGATATCAGCAGGGGCAGATCGACCGAAAATTCGGCATGTTCGTGCATTACGGTATCAACACCTTCCTGAATCAGGAATGGTCCGACGGTACAGCTGCTCCTTCTACCTATGCTCCCACAGGACTGGATTGTGAACAGTGGGCTCGTACCGCCTATGAAGCGGGGATGAATTACCTGCTGGTGATCACGAAACATCATGATGGGTTTTGTATGTGGGATACCCAAACGACCCAGTATGGCGTGCGGTATGCGGGTAATCAGGCCGATGTGGTACGGCAAGCGGCGAAAGCGTGTAAAAAATATGGGATTCAATTGGCCCTATACTATTCTCTATGGGACCGGAATTGTCCATTTTATCAGGACGATGAAGCTTATACCGCCTATATGCTCCGGCAATTGGAAGAACTAATGGATGGCCGCTATGGGGAAGTGGTCGAGCTTTGGCTCGATGGCGGCTGGGATAAGCCGTGCGCACGGTGGGGGCTCGACAAAATATACGATTTGGTTAAGCGGCTGCAGCCCGGGTGCCAGATGGGTGTGAATCATTGTATTGGCAATCACGAATGGAAAGGTGGATTTGCCAGTGAGAAATATCACCCCGACCAGTATGAACAGCATGATCCTATTGCGCTGTTCCCGTCGGATTTCCGCCTGTTAGACCCGTATATGCCGAAAGACGAAGATCCTAAAATCTATAGTTATCATGGGGAGTTATACTATATGCCGTTTGAAGCCACGTTCTGTTCTCGGGAAGGAATGTGCTGGTTTTATAGCGATGGGTATGAAGAAAAATTCCCCTTGCACACGCCGGAAGAATTAGCGAGGTGTTACCGTCAGCTAATAGGACAGCAAAATCTACTGGTTGTCAATTTGCCGGCGAATAAAAGCGGCCGCCTGGTACAAAGCGATATAGATAATCTGATGAAAACAGCAGATTTACTTAGCATTCGGCGTACGGTTTGAAAAAGAAGAAAAGGACCTGGTGTAAAACCAGGTCCTTTTTATGTTTTTGCATGAT
>CAJKJS010000421.1 GCA_905200265.1 uncultured Oscillospiraceae bacterium | reverse complement strand
ACCGTTACTGGCAGCGCCCGGTTCCTTCCGGAACCGGCTTTATTTTAGCAGATCTGTCATATGTTGTCAAACGAAATGGAAGGAATGATTCACAGCAAAGAAACAATTGACCATGGGCAGCCTGTTTGATGGGATCGGAGGGTTTCTCCTGGCTGCTATCCGGAATGGAATCATCCCTGTATGGGCCGCGAGATTGAAGCCTTTCCCATTGCAGTGACCAGGCTTCGGTTTCCGAATATGCTCCATGTGGGGGATATCACCAAATTGAATGGAGCCGGGCTGCCGCCTGTAGACATCATCTGTGGAGACAGTCTGTGCCAGGATATTTCCGTGGCCGGAGCAAGGGATGGATTAGCTGGTTCCCGTTCCGGCCTTTTTATGGAGCAGACCCGGATCACAAGGGAGATGAGAGATGCGGAACAAGTACGAGGCCGGACAGGTATCCATGTTCGACCCCGATTCTTATTGTGGAAAAGTCATCCCTGTGGGCCAAACCCGCAGCGTCTTCCAATTTGCACCAAAAGCCAGTCACGCCAGGAAACAAACCCAGTTGTTTCCTGGCGTGATAAATTGCAGCGGGTTGTCAGCTCAGGAGCAATTCACTGACACGCTCCATAAGCCAGGAAATGAAGTCCGAATTGACCTTGTAATACACATAAATGCCGCGCCGTTCTGAGGTAACAAGCCCCGCCATCACCAACTTTGTCATATGGTGGGACAGGGTAGTAAAGGAAAGTCCCAGCTTATCTGTTAGCTCTTGGACATATACTTCTTCATTTTTTAACATGGTAAGAATTTGCAATCGCACAGGATCGCCAATGACCTTTATGCAACTGGCAATATCTCGCAATGGAATTTCTCGCTTCTGGTAAAGTTTTGCTGCATCATACAGAACACTGATTTCCAAATGGTTGCACAGTTGGGTGCTGTTGGACAACTGATAGGTTATGGTATAGTACTCATCAATGATAAACAGGCGAGGGTAAAGCTCCAGTACCTGAGCAGATGGGTCATAGACCGGCACTGCCTCTTCTGTGCCGAAAACCTCCTCCGGCTGCTTCTCCTGGTAGGCTTCCGCAAACCGTTCCAGAAGGGGGGTGTATACCGACGCACTGCTTACTATGGCCGTTACGACCGGCTTCAGCATTTCCGCTAGTTCGTCGGCGTATTGGTTGAAATTGCGCACAATACCCAGTATGCGAAAGCGTTCTGCATCTGAGGCTGGGAATTCCTGAATATAGTCATAGAACGCAGCCAGATCTTTGCACTCCTTCGTCAGCCAGCCTTCGTTGGGTAGGGAAAATGCCAAACGGGCGAAGAAAATGATCTCTTCTTGTGAACGTTGCTTAACACGAGTACAATGCTCCACTAGGTCGGATGGTGTATCCGGGGCAAAGGGATTTGGCATCATGATGGCGGTAGCCAAATTGGCGCTATAAGCCCGTCGGCTCCGTGGGGGCATGTCCCCCAAAGCATCAAAAAAGAAATGTATCCGCTCTTCATTCACCTGACTGCTAGTAGCGTCCAGAGTCTTTTCCAGTTCCTCCAACGGGCCAAACAGAGAATCGATACTTTCCCGGCTTTCCGGATATTGTTCCCGCATTCGTTTGATGGACGCTGACATGGGGCGGCCATTGGCACGTCTGGTATAGTACAGCAGTGCATCAGCAATAGAATTTACTTCACTGTGTACATGTATCACCTTTTTTTCTGCTGGTTGTTCCATTGGTTGGTCGTTGTCGTCGTCGGTCATCACTCCAAGCAAGGAGCCGAACGGTACGTTGACG